>NZ_JBFSPI010000088.1:0-22046 GCF_041464685.1 Vibrio sp. 10N.237.312.B06 | reverse complement strand
CTCATTAGTGATTGTACTCACTTAACTCAGTGTCCAAAACTGCTGGTGCGGATCAGAGGATATTGGACTCGATGCGATGAGTGCCAAAGCACAGGAAAGAATACGATGATGATTGTTCATGGGAGTCCTTTATTTTCATGACGTGGTATTAGTTTAGCTTGTGGTCGACAGGTGCAAGGGTTAGGTTACTGAAAAGTGACTATTCACATATTTAGTTGAGCGACTATTGTATGATTATACAAGCTCACGTATGTTTGTGCTGCCACACTCTATTCGATTCCTTCGGAGCATAATGAATACTACCTTCGCAACATCTTCGCTGTTTTCTCTGTCTTTATGCTGTCAGGTTGATACTCAAACTATCTATTCTCAAACCACCCGATCTCAAAACAGCTGTCCTATTGGATACTTTACATCATGAGTCGTCGATTTGACTTTAAATCGATCCTACTTGCGTGTTTGGTCATCAGCATCGGCCAACTCAGTATGGGGTTGGTATTTCCATCATTACCTTGGATCGCGAAAGACTTTGATGTCTCGCTAGAACAAGCTCAGCTTCTGGTAAGTGTCTATTTGTTAGGTTTTGGGCCTTCTCAGTTTATTTATGGCCCAATTTCCGATGCTCTAGGGCGTAAGAAGGTGCTGTTAAGTGGTTTGTTGATTGCGATGCTTGGCCTCTTGATGATCATCTTCTTTAGCCATTCATTTACTAGCATGGTGATGGGGCGTTTTCTGCAAGGCTTAGGGACTGGCTGTTGCGCTGTACTTGCTCGTGCTTCCACGCGGGATAGATTCAGTGGGGCAGATTTACCGCTCGCGATGTCTTACATTGCCATGGTTGCGTCTATTACACCTTTGATTGCGCCCGTTATCGGTGGGTTTATTAACTTCCATTTTGGCTGGAGCATGGTGTTCATCTCGCTACTTGGCTATGTCTCATTAGCTTGGGTGGTTTTGGCGTTCAAGTTTAAGGAAACCGTCACTCAGATCTCCGCTATTCCTTCGCCGAAGAAAATGGCTTCTCAATACAAAGAGTTATTAACTTCTCGCTATTTTATGAGTTTTGCGAGCATCGGCTGGATTAACTTTAGTTTGATGATCACCACCGTATCAGTGATGCCATTTATTATGCAAAATCAGATTGGCATGACGTCTGATGAATACGCGATGTGGGCGGTGATTCCTGCTTTAGGCATGCTGGGTGGAACAAGTTTATGTAACCGTATTCGTCCCATATTGGGTAACAAGAAAACTCTGTTATGTACCCCTGTATTGCATATATCTGCGGCGTTGTGGCTTTTCTTTTGCCCACTTGATCCTTTGTATCTCATGCTTGGCCAGTTCTTGATGATTCTTGGCAATGGTATTGCGTTGCCTTGTGCTCAGGCGTTGGTGATGTTGCCTTATAAGAAGAACGCAGGCGCGGCTGCTGCGATGTCTGGCGGAGGGCAGATGGTGGTGTCTTCAATGGTGAGTATGGGGCTAGTTCAACTAGGGCTAGGAGAAGCGTGGCATTTATCGCTTGTCATCATGTTGTTCACTATTATTACTCTGATTAATATTTTGCGTGGTTTCAGTAGCCAAGAAGCGAGAGAGTCGCAGCTGAGCTAGTTAATTATTTAATTATTTAATTATTTAGCTAGCGAGTGAAAAACGAAAAGGTCATTAAAGTTCTGAGACTTCAATGGCCTTCTTTATGCTTAGAGCTTAGAGCTTAGAGCTTAGAGCTTAGAGCTTAGAGCTTAGAGCTTAGAACTTGGACTTAAGCTGAAATGCCCGAACTATTCACAGACGACTGCAACCTTCTCACTTGCTGCTGTCTTAGCTGGAACTGGATGATCGATCAGTCGAATCGGAGACTCATACAAAGCTGATAGCGCTTGTTCATCAAGTAACTTATCCGCACTGCCTTCAAAAGCAATCTGACCTTTTTTCAGTGCAACGATGTGTGTCGCGTAACGCAGTGCTAAGTTCAAATCGTGCAAAATGACGATCACCCCAACATTTTCCGTTTTGTTGAGTTCAGACAGTAAACCCATAAGCTGAAATTGATGATGCACATCCAGTGCCGAAGTTGGTTCATCAAGTATTAGCACTGGTGATTGTTGAGCCAACAACATCGATACCCACGCGCGTTGACGCTCTCCTCCAGATAAATCATCCACCAAGGCTTGCGAGAACTCAGTAACACCGGTTCTTTCCATCGCTTGTTGGATAATCGACTTATCTTCTGAATTCCAACGGCCTAGCGCGCCTCTCCATGGGAAACGACCTAAACGAACCAACTCTTCTACGGTTAAGCCTGCAGAAGCGGGGAGCTTTTGCGGTAGATAAGCAATTTTTTTCGCTAAATCTTTGCTTTTGAATGAAGAGAGGGAAGCGCCGTCTAGTTCCACGCTGCCGTGATCCGGCGACATCTGCCCTGAGAGTAAATTAACGAGTGTAGATTTACCCGAACCATTATGGCCAAGAACGACTGTCAGTTCATTGGTCGGAATCGTGAGGTCTTCGATTGAGAGAATGGTTCGTTCATCACGAACAATTTTTATGTTTGAAAGCTGAAACATGTCAGTCCTGTAATTAGATCAGTAGCGAAGCTCAATGGGAGAAGGCTCGTCGTATTGAACTTTAATAAATGGCGTGACTAAGCGATTTTTTTGTTGTCTGGATGTCTAGGGCAATTATCACAGTACTTTCTTGAATCGCACTTATAAACCAGGCAGCAGCTGATTCTGATCAGTTTTAACATCCCCGAACTAGAGTCTACTTTAAGGCTGTCTAAATGATTTTCAGACAACTGGCATGCTTCTAACCAAAGCTTAGCTTGCGCAATAATGTAATCGTTGGTCAGGCTTGGTTCGTGTTGCTGAAGTTTTATCAAACTGCCTAACAATAGATCGGCCAATAAATGATTGGTAAATCCTGGGCGAATACGTGTCCATTCACTGATCTGGCTTCGATAAAACTCAGTCAGTGCAAGAATGGCTTCACCAGCATCGGGAATCAGCTCTTCTGGTGAACCATGTTGATGATCACCATTAAAGAAGCGGTAGCCAGTAATGAACTCTTTGTATCTAAATTGACCGATATTCTTGATGTCGGGCAATGAATGAAGCCCATAGATAGAAATGAAAGTCACATAGATAGGCTGCCAACACACGAGATCCCAGGTTCGCGTTAACCAATACGCTTTGCCTGCTTCTGGGTGGCTTTGCGAAAGACCATCGTAAACTCGTTTGAGCTCTTTATGGCTATTCTCATTTGTTACCGCAATGCTCTTGTTATTATGTGCACCAAAGCTTCCGCTTAAATAAGGGCTCACTTGTTTTGAGTAAGCGAAGATTTTTTGATGTAGAGACGGGGCTTTCCGACGAGTGATAATATTGTGCAGTTGGGGAAGCATCTTAAATCAATAAATGAGAATCAGTTGCGTTATCATAACGAACATAGTCGAGGATAACCATACAAAATGGAGCATCTACTCGGTGCTTTTTACGTTTTTGAGATTTATAAAGTTTGGGTGGGCTGTCCTTTTTTCAGTGATAAAAGCCACTTTAAGTGATAAAAGTATTGTTGAACCCAACACGCCCTAGTCAAAAATAGAGAAGATGAAAGCTTGAATATGAACACACCTGCATTTGACCGTATCAGCCGCGTTCTGGCTTATATCCATGCGAATCTTAGCTCTGCGTTATCGCTAGAAGATTTAGCGACGCAAAGCTGTTGGTCTCGTTGGCAGCTGCAAAGAGTGTTTCAAGCCGAAACCGGGCTTACCGTGGCGAACTATGTGAGAGAGTTAAAGTTAAGTCAGGCTGCCGAAGAGCTGCTTGATGGAAAAGATCGTGTTATCGATATTGCGCTTGGTCTCGGATTCAATTCAGAAATAAGCTTTAGCCGTTCGTTTAAGCAAATGTTTGGGGTAAGCCCAAGTCAGTATAGAAAAGCAGGCAAAAGAGTAGGGTTAAAAAAGCCGATACAAGTATCAGAAACGGTGAGTAATTCTGAAAATAGGGCGTTAAGCTTTGTGGAAGTACGCATTGATGAAAGAGAGCCTTTCTTAGTGAAAGGAATGACATCGGAAATCAGTGGCTTGTTTTCACTCACGCAAGACTTCGCGCAGAAAGTCCCTCAGCTATGGTCACGTTTAGAAGGTGAGGTTGAAATCCCTGACGCCAACATGCTCCAGTTTATTGGCGTTGTTGACCTGACTCAGTCTTGTTTTGACGGAACCAATATTTACTATTGGGCGGGCGTTGAGCTTCATGACGAGATCTCTATCCCGCAACTGCCTAGTATTATCTCTGATAAGTTAGAGGTGCTGACGATTCCGAAGCAAACCTATGCTGTAGTGAAGCACCGTGGTCCTATAGAGCATCTACCCCATACTCTAAGTTGGTTTGTGCTTAATTGGCTTCCAAATTCAGGTTATCGTGGCGTTGATGGTTATGAACTTGAGATGTACCCATTTGGTTATCAAGCTCATGCTTCTGATGCGGAAATGGAGTACTGGGTTCCTATTATTAAATCGTAGTCATATTTCAGCTCTCCGACTTTCTCCCCCCTTCTCAAAAACCCTTTGTGTTACAAGGTCAAAGGCTACAAGGTCAAACGCTACTAGGTCAAATGTTACTAGATCAATTGTGTGTTTAATCAGCAATTGACCTAGTTTTACTCAAAATAGGCCAAGTTCTTTTTGAACTTGCACCAAATTGTTAATTATCCCATCTCTAGATACATACAATGCAAATGAGATTTATTACTATTTACAATTAAGCATTGGTACCGAGGGAATCATGACCACTCACACTCGTTTTAAGTATTCATCATTGGCAGTCGCGTTGCTGACTGCGTTTTCAGCGCAAGCATTCGCGAAAGATACCGCTACTTCCGCAGATTCGAATGTAGAAACTATTACTGTTATGGGTAAAGCCTACCGTAATACAGCAACGAAAACCGTTTTAGCGCCAGAAGAAACGCCGCAAACACTTAACGTTATCGAAAGCGAACAGATGGAACAACGTGGTGTTAAGTCTGTAATGCAAGCTCTTCGTTATGCACCAGGTGTATCAACCGAGAATAAAGGTGGTGCAGTGGTTCTTAGTGATTGGGTTAAAATTCGCGGTTTTGACTCTACGAATAACTATTATGACGGAATGATGTTGCCAATCCTTCCTGGATGGAACGTACAACCTCAGATTGATCCTATTGCGATGGAGCGTTTGGAAATATTTAAAGGTCCAACATCGGTTCTTTACGGGTCAATGCCACCAGGAGGCATGGTTAATATCATCGCAAAAGCGCCTAAGTTTGAAGAGTCTACAAAAATTGGCTTAGCAACGGGTTTAGATAACTTAGTTGAAGCGTCAATTGATACAACGGGTGCTTTGAGTGACAACGTTGCTTATCGCTTGGTTGCTCTGGGTCGTAAGAAAGATACGCAAGTAGACGGCGTTGAGGAAGAGCGCTATGTGATTGCGCCATCAATCGATTGGTATGTGTCTGATAAAACCTTTATTAACTTCAATCTTTATTATCAGAATGACCCTGCACTAGGTCAGAACGTGACACTCCCATTAGCGGCGATTGAATCAGGAAAAGTCTCACCTTCGACATTTGCCGGGGATGTTAATTACAACACCATCAAACGTGATTTCTTGATTACTGGTTATAAATTTAACCATGATTTCAACTCAAATTGGGCATTTCTTCAGAATTTCCGTTATATGAAAACTGACTTTTATCAAGAAAGTACTAGCAGTGGCAATTTTGATGCTTCAACTGGCTCATTAGCTCGTTCGGCATATAGCACCGATGAAAGTTCTACGGGTATTAGTGTTGATAACCAACTATCGGGCTTAGTGTCGACTGGCTCATTGGATCACTATTTACTTTTTGGTGTGGATTATCGAAACACAGAGGGTGATGTAGCCTATGACGCTTTCGCAGGTGTTGATAGCATCAACCTTTACAATCCAAATAACAATAAGCTGAATCCGAATGATTTTACAAAAACGTATTATCAAAATAACGACATTGAAGTGAGTCAGCTTGGATTCTATTTCCAAGATCAGATGTTGATTGATAATTGGGTGTTCATTGCTGGTGGTCGTTTTGACAAAGTCGAAACAACGACAAAAGTATCAGTATTGGGTGGTGCACCAAGCAAAACGGATACTGATGATACAAACTTCTCATACCGCTTAGGCGCTTTGTACAAATTTGATAACGGTTTATCTCCATTTGCTAACTTTGCTACCAGTTTTGAACCGAGTGTAAAGTTAGATACTAACGGTAATAACTTAGATCCTGAAACCGGTGAACAAGTCGAGTTTGGTCTTAAGTATGACTCATATGAGAATATGATTTCAGGTTCGATGGCTCTGTTCCAAGTGAATAAGAAAAATGTTGGAGTTCGTCCTGATGGCGCTTCACCATGGACTTCAGTTGGCGAGATTCGCTCACAAGGTATTGAGTTGGAAGGACGAGCACAAGTCACTGAAAACTTGGATGTGTTGGCGAACTACACATACACCGATATGGAAATTACGGAAGATAGAAATGCATCAAATATCGGACAAACACCAGTATTTGTACCAGATCATACTGCAAATGTTTGGGCTAACTACTTTGTACGTAGTGGTGCAATGAGTGGCCTTAGAGTCGGCGGTGGCGTGCGTTATGTGGGAGAAACTGTTCTAAACGATACGTCAGACAAAAATAAAGGCCAAGTACCATCATATACTTTAGTTGATTTGTCTCTAGGTTATGACTTAGGAGAGGTTAACAGCTCGCTTAAGAACACAACAGCTAATGTCGTTGCAAATAACATATTCAATGAAGAGTATTACACTTGTTGGAATGAGAGCTATTGCTGGTACGGTCAAGAGCAAACTGTAGAATTTAATGTTAATTACGAATTCTAACTAAGTTAGGGTTATCAATTTAAAGCAGCCATTACTGGGCTGCTTTTGTCGTTTGAATAAATATAGAATTTAGATTGAGTAGGCAACAATATGAATTTACAACGAATAGCTTCCCATGTTTCTAAAATAAAGAGCTTGCATACAAAGCTAGCAGTATCCGTATTAGCGAGCGCTTTATCGTTTAATGCGATGGCTGATTACCAAGTTGAAGACAGCGAGGGCGTTAAAACCCTTGAAGCTCAGCCCGTTAGAGTGGCTGCGTTAAACTGGGACATTGCTGAACAAGTGATTGAACTCGGTATCACACCAGTAGCGGTGCCTGATATTGCAGGTTATACCGATTGGGTTGTTCAACCTGCGATCCCAGAAGGCGTGGCGGACATTGGTACTCGAACTGAGCCCAATTTTTCTGCTTTGAAGAAGCTAAATCCTGATGTGATTCTCATCGCTTCGCCTCAGAAAGATCTTCAGGAGCGACTATCTGAAATTGCGCCCGTGCTTTACTACCAAACGTACAGTGAACAACACAGCAATGCAGCGGCTGCTATCGAGAACTTCAAGAAGATCGGACAGTTGCTTGGTAAAGAAGAACAAGCGAACCAAAAGCTGGCCGCAATGGATGAGCGTATCGCTGTCCTTAAGGCTGAACTGGATAAAGCGTATCCGGGCGACAAACCGAAAGTGACCTCTTTCCGTTTTGCGAGCACCACATCGGTGTTCATTTACGGCGATAACTCGATTCCGTAATATGCGCTTGAACAGTTAGGTTTTGAAAATGCGATGGATCTTCCTGCGAGTCAGTGGGGCATCAGTCAAAAACGAATGACTGAACTTAAGAACGTCAAGGGTGGCATTGCGCTTTACTTTGAACCTTTCCCATATCAAGACAAGTTAGACCGCTCTCCGGTTTGGAAGAGTATGCCTTTCGTTCGTAATGGTCAATTTAGCCCAGTAGCGGCAAGTTGGAGTTACGGCGGTGCAATGTCGATTTTGTATAACGCAGAAGCTATGGCGCAATCGCTGTTGACGTTAGCGGAGCAGTAATGAAATCCAGTGGTTTGGTGATGGGGGCAGCGCTGTTTTTCGCTTCCCTTGTTCATTTATGGTTAGGGCAATCTGAATTTGGCCCTATCGGTGAATTATTTCAGCAAGTCTCACAGATCAGTGACATCGTTACATTCAATAAAATGGTTGATGATTCATTCGAGTTGATGGCGTTAGCCTATGTCAACTTACCTCGCTTGGTCATGGCAATCTTGGTTGGCGGAACACTCGGCACCATCGGCAGCCTGTTTCAGCAGCTGACACAAAATCGCATGATGTCGCCGCTTACTTTAGGTACGTCGTCAGGAGCATGGCTTGGTCTGGTTATTCTGAATGTGGTTGCGCCGATGTTGGTCGCTCAGTATTCAGTTTGGTTCGCTCTGATCGGTGCACTGCTGGCGATGGGGCTGATTGTTTCGATTGTCGGAATCAAAAACATGAGCGGCTTGCCAATTGTTTTGGCGGGCATGGCGGTCAACTTGTTACTAGGGGCATTTGCGACAGCAATTATCCTGCTTAACGACCAGTACGCACAGAACTTGTTTGTATGGGGAGCGGGTGATCTAGGACAGAACGGTTGGGAACAAGTACTTTGGTTAATGCCTAAGCTACTGCCGATCATCGCCATCTTCTTATTGGCGCCAAGAGTCCTGACTTTACTTTCGATCGGGACAGAAGGTGCAGCAGCACGCGGGCTCAATATTGGCGCAACATTCTTTGTATTGATGGCGGTTGGCGTTTGGTTGGTGTCGGTGTCGATTACCTCAGTGGGCGTGATCAGCTTTATTGGTTTGATAGCTCCGAACATTGCGAGGCATTTAGGCTTCTTAAAGGCCAAATCTGAACTCGTCGCAAGCTGTGTATTAGGTGCGTTACTGCTTTGCGTCACTGACAGTTTAGCGATCTTCTTGGCACAATGGTCTTTGGATATGATTCCAACAGGGACGGCAACCGCGGTCATTGGCGCTCCAGCGTTGATCATTATTGCGAGAAAGCAATTATCGGCTCAAGATCAGCTGTTTTTCTCGATGCCTAAAGGAACAAAGCTTATTTCACCTCTGGCTTACTTCTTGTTGGGCACAATGCTTTTCGGGTTGTTGGCGTTGAGTACGCTCTCACAGCCTTCTTCTGATATGGGCTATTTTGTTATCCCAGACGCATTTGAATGGTCGATTCGTTGGCCGAGAATGTTAACGGCGATATTCGCTGGTGGCGGTTTGGCGGTTGCTGGTGTGATTTTACAAAGATTGGTCTACAACCCGCTCGCAAGCCCAGACATTCTTGGTGTGTCGGCAGGCGCTGTTCTCGCGTTGATTTTCAGTAGCCTGTTTATGGGTTATTCGATTCACTCCTTGAGCCCTTGGATTGCTTTCTTAGGCAGCGCGATTGCATTGTGTTTATTACTATTTCTTGGCAAGAAGCATCAGTTTGCACCTTCGATCTTGATTCTCACAGGTATTTCATTAACCGCAGTTTTGGAAGCTTTGGTGCAATTCTCTTTAACGCGAGTGGGTGAGGGGAAATACACTTTATTAGCTTGGTTGGCAGGCTCTACCTATCGTGTTGAACCTGAGTCGGCAATGATTATGACCATGGTGATAACGGCTTCTATCGGGGCTGCTTTGCTATTGAGCCGTTGGGTGACCTTAATTGCGACTGGCCGACAGTTCGCGAGTGCCAGAGGGCTGAATATCAATATCGCCTACGTGGCGCTGTTGTGTATTGTTGCGATCTTATGTTCGGTCGTGACAACCACCATGGGGCCAGTCGCATTTGTCGGCTTGTTAGCTCCGCATATCGCTGCAATGATGGGGGCTCGTTTGGTGCGAGAGCAGATCTTCTTGTCGTTTTTGATTGGTGCAGTATTGATGCTATTTGCAGACTGGTTAGGGCAAGTGGTGGTGTTCCCAGCGCAGCTTGCAGCAGGGACGTTAGTTTCAATTATTGGTGGCAGCTACTTCATCTTCTTGTTACTGAAATCTCGAAGAACATAGGTTCTATCAAAACTGAGTCCCCTTGATAATCAAAGCTATGGATAAAATGCAGTGAATGGAACGATCCATCACTGCTTTTTATTGATGTCGTTTGTGTAAGGGGAAGGTGTTAAGCAACACAGGTCTCGCTTCTTAATGTGCAAGTTTGGCATATGTTAATAAAATGTATAACCTAAAGGTCTGACCACTCATAAGGTAGCCACCATGCCAAACCTCGATCGTATCACTTGTTCCATTGATGAAAACCAAATTGCCACCGTTGTGCTGAATAGACCCGATAAGCTCAACGCTATTGATATGGCGATGTTTGAAGGCGTCAATAATATGATCAGAGAACTCAAAAAGAATAACGAGATTCGCGCTGTGATAGTGAAAGGTAATGGTAAGGATTTTTGTTCAGGGCTCGATGTTAAATCGTTATTGAACAGTAAAGTTGGGGCGATGAAGCTTTTGTTCAAATGGTTGCCGACGTTGCCAAATGCGGCTCAGTATTTTTCTATTGGTTGGCGAGAGATCCCTTGCCCTGTTATTTTTGCGATTCACGGGCGTTGTTGGGGAGGTGGGCTTCAATTAGCGAGTGGTGGTGATTTTAGAATCGCTAGCCCTGATGCAAATTTCTCGATATTGGAAGCGAAGTGGGGGCTGATTCCTGACATGGGAGGCGCCATCGCATTTCGCGAGCTGATGCGTAAAGATCACACCTTAGAAATGGCAATGACGGCCAAAGTGCTCGACAGCCAAACCGCTAAGGAATATGGCTTGGTGACTAAAATCGCCGAAGATCCTTACGCTGAAGCTTATGCGTTGGCACTTGAGTGTGCGAATCGTTCGCCAGATGTCGTCGCAGCTAATAAGAAACTCTACAACAAGACTTGGTGGTCCAGTCCTGGGTTCGCCTTATTTTACGAGACTTGGTATCAAATAAAGGTAGGGTTAGGTAAGAACAGAGCAATTGCTGCTCAACGTGAAATTCATCGAGACAAGCCGCGTCCATACGTCGCTAGAAAGTTCAAATAACGCTTGTAAAGTAATAATGGGTATTCCCATTGTTTATAGGGCTTTGCGGTAACCTTAGATCAATTTAATGTCTAAGGCTAAATGAGCAATCTGATGAACAAAACTTTTACTTACTCGCTAGCTGCCACCGCAATTTTTACAAGTTTAAATGCTTTCGCAAGTGGTCTATTTTTACAAGAAGCTGTTATTGCTAATGTCGGTACAACTGGTGCAGGTGACGGTGTTTACTCTCGTTCAGCTGCTGCGATGTGGACTAACCCAGCAACCATGTCTCACATGGGCGAAAGCAAAACGACCATCAATACCATGGCGTTCGATCTTGAGATGAAATATCAAGACAACCAAGACTCTAGCGGTGATGGTAAAGGCCATTCAGTGTTGCCTTCATTTGGTGCTTTCCACGCGCATCAAGTAACAGAACAACTGCACCTTGGTATAGCACTTGGCGCTGTCGGTGGCTCAAGCCTTGATTACGGTAGCGATTGGGCAGGTGCAGCCCTTCTAGAAGAAATTACTCTGACCGCAATGCAAGTGAATCCATCACTGAGTTATAAGCTGAATGACCAATGGTCTGTTGGCGCAGGTATTCAATTGAGTTGGGCTGCATTACAACAGTCATCTTCTCTTTTTATAGCCAAGCAAGATACTGACTGGGCTTATGGTTATAACCTTGGTGTTATGTACACACCAACAGAGAAGTTAAAACTGGGTGCGAGTTACCGCTCGAAACTAGAGCACGAATTCAACAATGATGTGAATGTCTTTACTGGCGGTCAACGTTCATTGAATACTGGTATTGATGTACCTGAACTCGTTGATGTCAGTGCAAGCTATGCATTGAATTCTCAATTAGATTTATTGGCAAGCATCCAGTTTCATCGTTGGAGCCAATGGGACAATACTGTTTTGGACCTAGGTACCAACGAAAATGGGGACTTCCCAATTAGTCAAACTCTACAACGTGATTGGGATGATGTTTGGAAATTTGCGGTTGGTGCTGATTATCAACTTAACTCAGATTGGCGTCTAAAAGCTGGCTTCTCTTACGAAACATCACCACAAGACGATCCGTCAATGCAATGGGTTGACCTCCCTGTAGGCGAACAGTACCGTTACTCTGTAGGTGCTTCAACGTATTGGGATGATATCTTGATCGATGTGTTCTACGAATACGCGGACTTAGGTTCGGTTGAGATGAATCGTGATGGACCTACAGGGCGCAACTTGCTCAATGGTTCTTTCGATGGCCGTATCCACTTTGTTGGCGTTAGTGCGACCTTCTAATGACATTACGTACTTTATTACTTGTTGTTGCTGCAACGTTCGGGTCGATGGGGGCTTTTGCTGAAGAGAAGCACCCTGATGATCCGACTAAAATCGTGACCAAAGCGGGCGTTGCTTATAACGAAGATTTGCAGTTCTCAGGCTCTATCGGTTTAGATGAAGCGCGAATGATCAACGCTCGTGTCAATGCGGACGGCGAAGAGTGGCGATTAGGCGGTTCATGGCTGTTGCCGATGGGTATCGTGAATTTCAACTTTAGCCGTTCTGAATATGATAACGATGCTTATAAGAACAACTACAGTATTGGCACATTTATACCACTGAGCTATTTCGATATTGAGCCGTTCGGTTGGCAAATCTTCCCAATGGCTGGTTACAGCTACAACGATGGTGAAGTAGCAGTATTCGATGATGAGAATGTGGGTTCTGATTATGTATTGATGCCGAGCTCGACACATGGTGGCTATATCGGAGCGTTTGGCTTAAAACGATAACCGATGAATGGTCTATCATGGGCTTTGGTGGTGGTTCAATGGGTTCTGACGATTACTCTGGCTATTGGACTGGCGTTGGTGCGAGTTATAAATTGAGTGATGCTCAATCATTCAATTTCTTCACAATTTTTGCTGAGGATGATTTTGGAGAGAACAACAGTGTTGGCGCATCTTACACCTATGAGTTCAAATAGCTGTTAGCAATTCGCAGGTGGACGCCTCTCGTAAGAACCATTCACTCAGTCCAGATTAAATTGAACAAAGTCGCTTATTAAAACTGAGCGACTTTCTTTTATTCTATTTCCCAATCTTTTTTATCTCTTTCTGCTGCTTTCTATCTCTTTCTAATGTGAGAGTACTGCTCTCTTAATCTAGATTAAGTTTTCCTCGTCTTATTCTCTGTCCTATCCGCATAAATCAACGCCCATTCAGTAATGGACAAAAGATAGTTACTTTGTGAAAAAGAAGTGGTTCTCTTTTGTCTTTTAAAATGGGCAAACATAATAAAGATTTAATGAGGATAAGACTTGAGCACTTTGTTTACAGAAACCCGCATCGGCAGCATGACATTGAAGAACCGCTTCATGAGAAGTGCAACGTGGGAAAATATGGCTACTGAAGATGGGCATATGACAGATAAACTGTACGCTATCTATGAAGAGCTGGCTCAAGGTGAAGTCGGCTTGATCGTAACGGGTTACGCGAACATCGTTGAAGAAGAAAAGCCGAATGCGGGCATGATTGGTATGTATAACGACTCATTCATTGCAGAGTATCAGAAGCTGACTCAACTGGTGCACGACAACGACTCTAAAATCGTGATGCAATTGGCTTATGGTGGCACCAAAACCACGCATGATCTTGGCGAACGAGTGATCTACGCACCAAGTGAGGTTCCAGAAAAAGGAACTCAAACTCTAGGCAAAGAGATGACCAAAGACGAGATCAACTACATTGTTGATGCCTTTGCTCACGCGTCATTAAGAGCACAGAAGTCAGGTTTTGATGGCGTTGAAATTCATGCCGCTCACACTTACCTGATTAACCAATTTTTAAGCCCTTATTACAACCAACGTGAAGATGAATACGGCGGTAGCTTAGAAAACCGCATGAGATTTTTGTTAGAGATCTATACCGCGGCGCGCAAGCTGGTGGGTGATGATTTCCCTATCTTAGTTAAGCTTACAGCTTCGGAGTTTTTTGAAGGTGGCGTGACCTTCGACGAAACACGTATTGTGTGTAAAAAGCTTGAACAAGTGGGCGTGGATGGCATTGTCGTGTCAGGTAATATTCATGGTAAAGCCGACACTATGATTGGCGAATCTCACGATGGGTTCACTATTCAAGCTGAAGGTTATTTTCACGAATATGGTCATGCTATCAGCCAAGACGTTAACATTCCGGTGATCACTGTGGGTGGATTGACGGATTTCGATGCCATTGAAGCCATCGCAAACAACACGGGCATTGAATACTTCGCGCTTTCAAGACCGCTGCTTTCTGAACCCCATTTAGTTAAGCGTTGGAAGGAGGGGGATAGAAGCCCTGTTGAATGCGAACGATGCTCTAAATGTCGTACTAAGCGCGGTAACTTCTGCGTGGTGAATAAAGACAGAAAAGCACAGCTTGCTCGAATGTAGTCGCTGACCCCGGCTCCAATCGTGAGCCGAAATTTATAGCCGAGTCTAAGTTTGAGCCTGTGTAATCGCGCAGGCTCTTGTTCATGCCGTATTCCACGAAACGATATTTGAAACCTTATTAATCACATCTTCCTGTCAAATTGGTGCGACTAAACAGATACACTACGCCTGTAAATTATCCAACCAAGTTATCGATAAAAACTGAGCAAACTTTGAAACTACTTCCTCTTCTTAAGCAACCTCGAATCCACTGACGCCTCTTTAGTTTTAGCGACATTGCTATGATTTAAGCGTGATACTCACTATTAATCCCAGTGAACCCTGTGTTTATAGGGCGTTAGTTTGTGCACCTTGGATTTGCATCGTCGAACATTTTGATAGTTAACGAATAAAACTAAATAGATCATTCAGAGGTAAAAATGCAAAAGAAGCATTGGTCCAAATTCGAGTTGCTGCATGAAGTCGTAACCAACCCCAATATTCATGTAAAAGGTCAACACAGTTATTACAGCGATTGCTGGGATAATGGTTTTGAACAATCGGTAGTGCGCTATTTACACGGCGACGAAGTCAGCCGCCAGTGGGAGCCTCGATGGGAAATCGACGAACTCTATATCGGTGATTATGTCTGTATTGGCGCAGAGGTCGTGATTTTAATGGGTGGCAACCATACACACAGAGTTGATTGGTTTTCACTGTATCCATTTATGGATGTTATCGACGACGCCTACATTGGCAAAGGCGATACTCACATTGAAGATGGGGTGTGGTTAGGCATGAGAGCGATGGTGATGCCCGGTGTGACGATTGGCGAAGGCGCTGTAGTTGCAGCGAATAGTGTGGTGACTAAAGACGTCGCTCCATACAGCATTGTCGGTGGTTCACCAGCTAAAGTCGTCAAATACCGCTTTGATGAGTCCGTTATTGACGAACTCATGTCATTCAAAATATACGAGTGGCCCTCAGATAAATTTGAAGCGCTGAAACCGTATTTATGTAACTCAGACTTTTCAAAGTTAAAGCAGGCGATAACGGATTACGACAATTGTTTGTAACGAGCGCTTGTAACGAGCGTTTGTAAGGAGCGTTTGTAAGGTACGGGTATAGCCATAGATTTGTGTAGAAAGATCTGTGTCATATTTATATTGAAAAACACGTTAAATCAGTTCGTTACCTTGCAATACTCAACATGGTGTACCAATCTTATTTCATAAGCATGGATAAGGATTGTGTATGCCCGCAAGTTCAATGAAAAACAAAGGGGTGGTGGGGAAAGTCCTACTGCCTTCTTTACTCATAAATCTTCTCTCTCTCGCCGTTCCGTTAACGGTTTTACAAATTTACGATCGTATTTTACCTAACCAAAGTTACGGTACTGCCACTTTGTTGTTGGCGGGTGCAGCGTTGGCTGTTGCCATGGAAGCATTGATCCGGTTTGTGCGTACTTGGCTTTTGTCAGCCGCGGCCAGCAATACCGAGAAAGCGACCTATCAAACCTTGGTTGAAAGAGTAACAACGGCTTCATCAGGCCATCTCCGCCAAATTGGTGTTGGCGGCGTGGAAGAGGGGCTTTGTTCTGTATCCAAAGTCAAAGATTGGTATTCCGGTGGTGTGATTGCAGGCTTTATTGATTTGCCTTTTGCCTTGATCTTCTTGGGCTTGGTGGCTTACATCGGCGGTGAGCTGGTGGCGATACCTTTGGCAGTTTGGCTGATTACTCTCGGAATCGTTTGGTTATCTTCTATTCGCGTTAAAAGCTTAAGTGAAGAAGCTTCCCAAGATGAGCAGGAGCGAAAAGCGTTTTTGATTTTGCTAAGCCAAACCATTCAAGGAATCAAACGTCAGGCTGTTGAGTCTCGAATCTTTAATCAGTTTAAATCCCTCAATAATGTTCGCTCTCAGTCTAAAGCGAGAGAAGAAGAACAGAACGCCTTCGCCCAAGAATGTATTCAGCTTGCTGCACTAGCCACGTCAGTTTTACTCGTGATCACTGGCAGCTTGTGGGTGTTGGATGGCCAGTTAACCACTGGTGGATTGGCGGCATGTTCTATCTTATCTGGCAGAGCGGTTGCGCCTTTGAGTGCTCTGGTTGGGGTTAGAATCAAGCTTAATTCAATACACAGTGCCAATCAGGCAATAGAAAAATTGAGTGATTTATCACTATCGGACTCTTCAGATTCTGAGCAAGTTGAGAACCACTTATCTGACTTTGAGACGTTGGAAATTAAGCAAGCGACCGTTGAAAGATACGGTGAACTCTCTCATGCAGATGTCGCACTGAATAAAGGTGAGTTGGTATTGTTAGAGAGTGAGGATCGCCACACTAACAGTCATTTATTGTCGTCGATTGCAGGTATTGATGATCTAAAAGCGGGGGAGTGCTTCATTAACGGAGCTGCCGTTTCAATCGCATCGGTAACCAACATTGCAGCCTACTGTGGCGTTAAAGGGCAATTGGTGTCGGGTACTATTCTCGACAACTTGTGCGGGTTTGACCCTGAGAAAACGCAAAGCGCCAGTGACTATGCAAAGCGTTTGGGTTTAACCAAAGAGATTACTCGATTACCCGATGGACTAGAGACACAAATTGGCCATACGAGTGCTTCTTTGTTGAGTATGGGTAACGTGAAAATGCTCAATATCGCGGCTCAATTGGCAAGTGATAAACCCATAATTATGTTGGAAAGGCCGGATTCTTCACTTGATTTAGACGCCCTTGGGAATCTAGCTAAGGTGTTGGAAGAAGAAGTAACGGCAGGACGCACGATACTGATGGTGAGCTACCATTCGAAGCTTCGCGAATTTGCTAATCGAATCATTACAGTGGAAAGTCGAGCTATTACGGTCGACAGCGAGAGCAATCAGGAGGCCGTCGTATGAATCGTTTAGATATTGGTAACCCTTCAGGTACGAACAACCGTGCAGATACCAGCGGTCGACAAGAGGTGATGAATCATTTAGAAACCGAGAGCCTTTCCGTTCTTAAGCTGTTGGAAGTTAATGCTAATATCCAGTTGTTCGCACATCAATGGGTTGATGAAAATGGCATTGAATCAATCGACGATATGTTTGCCTTGTTCGACAGGCTTGCACTGCCTTATCGCTTGGTTGCCAACCTAGATGAAGTTGGTGAACATAAATTGGTCTTACTGGTACTTGGTGAACATGAGCTGGTCTCTGGTCATTTAGAATCCAAGCAATTTGTTGCCTTGAATGCCAATGACGACATCACCGATGTCCCTCAGTTTTGTATTGTTATCGAAGGTCCACCACTAGAGAAGGCTTCTCCTGATTGGGTTGGCGAACGACTACATGCGTTTCGCCCCATTATTCCTAAATTGCTGCTAGTCAGTTTTATCACTAACTTATTTGCGCTTGCCGTTCCTTTCATCACGATGTCGATTTATGACCATGTGATTGGCGGTGATGCAGGGCATGAGTTGCAAGGTATCGCCATTGGCGCGGCGTTGTTGTTTGTGATGATGGGTTGGTTGAGAACATTGCGCAGCCGAGTGTTTGCTTCAGTTTCGAACCGAGTAAGTCGTGAGATTTCTCAATCCCTCGTGCAGCGTCTGCTTCGTAATAGCTATGCTCAAAATCAGCAAACAGCTTCTTCTAGTCAGCAAAACCAAGTGATGTTGTCAGAGCGTATTTCAGGTGTGCTATCGGGGCCATTAGGAAATGCGTTATTTGACCTACCATTCATTCTTATTTTTGTACTTGCGATAGGTGTTTTAGGCGGATGGTTGGTACTGGTTCCAGTCGTCTCTTTAATCCTTTATTACTTACTAGCAAAACGCTCGATACGCTCTAGCAGCAAGCGCTCTATGCAATCGACAGTGGCAGGTACGAATCGTCAAAACATGACTAATGAGCTGTCATCCAAGCTTGCCTTTATTCGCAGTGCTGGATTCTCAGAGCACTGGATTCAACGCTTCAAAAAGGCCAATCTTCTTGCTTCAACAGTGACCTTTAATCAATCGGTTCTCCAGAGTCGTTACACCTCGATTTACTATTTCATTGGTGTGGGGTCGACACTCGCCGTGATGGGGTTAGGTATAGGACTTATTTTTGAACAAGTGATGACCCCTGGTGGTTTGATTGCTTCAATGATGTTGATATCTAAAGTAACGGGTCCTGCTCAGGTGTTGGCAAACAGTGCGATGCGTTTTAATAGCTTTAATCAATCCAAGCTGCAAGTGAACCGTATTTTGTCTCAGCCGTCTGAGCGTGAATTCAGTTACCAGCATCACCCGTTACCTGTGGTAGCGCCTAACTTGAAATTAGACCAAGTGACACTGCGCTATCCCAAACAGAGTCGCCCTGCCTTGAATGGTGTGAGTTTTGATATTGAAGCCGGTGAAATTGTCGCGATTACCGGCCCTTCTGGGAGCGGTAAATCAACATTAATTGAAGTGCTGTCTGGCTTGCAGCCTATCCAAAACGGCATGGTCGAGCTTGAAGGCGTTAACCTCGTTCAATATGATCCGCAGCTTTATCGCCACTGGTGTTTCATTCGAGCCGCATATCCTGATTTGCTTACGCTGAGTATTCGAGAGTGGCTAAACGACGGTCACAAAGTCGAAGATCAGAAAATGATCTCTGCAATTGAAATGGTCGGCGGAAAGCGTTGGTTCGAGACATTGTCAGGTGGGCTAGACACCTCCATCAGTAGTATTCAACCGGACAGCCTTTTTGACATGTTGTCTGGCAGCGTCGCGCAGATCCTCATTGATGCAAAAGCGCTGGTTTATGACTACCCAATGTTCTTAATGGATAATCCTGTGCCTGATGCTCACCCAAATGCTAAACGTATATTTGGTGAGTTTGTGCAGTCGAAAAAAGGAAAAGCAACGGTGATCTACACGTCCCACGATCCGGATTTAATCAAGCTTGCCGATAAAGTGGTGGTGTTAAATGAAGGAGCTGTAGTTTATGCAGGCCCATTAGAGCCGGAGCAGTCTTCGAAGCAGGAACAGCCTTCAGAGCCTCAAGTTTCTCAAGAACCGCAGTTATCTGAGCAACCGTTATCTCAAGAGCTACAGCCGTCAACTCAAGAGGCGTCTGCTCAACAAAATGCAGCCCAACAAGAACAATCAAAGTCTAAGCAAGGAGTCGCTAATGACTAAACAATCTATCGAGAAGGGCAAGCGCTACGGTGAACTTGTTGAATCACAAAATACGGCTCGTACATTGGCGCTGGCCACATGGTCGGTTGCCTTATGTGTTATTGCTTTTGCCACTTGGTCTGTAGTCACTCAAGTTGATGAAATCGCCAAAGCCAAAGGCGCTGTGATTCCGGAAGGCGAGAAGCAAGTATTACAAAGCGCGATTGGCGGTAAGTTAAAGCAAATTCTCGTTAAAGAAGGCCAGTTGGTAGAGAAAGGCCAGCCGCTTGTTGAGTTTGATGCCACTTTCCAGCGTACCGCCCTTGAAGAGCTAAAGTCCCAACAAGTGACGCTTCTAGCCAGTGTGGAACGTATGAATGCGCTGCTTGAGCAGCGTGAGCCTAACCTTGCTGAGTTTGAGGTCGATTACCCAGAGATCGTCAGCCAACAAAAAGCGCAGCTAAACGCGCAAAAAGCCCTCTACTTCCAAAAGCGTGTGGTGCTTGAGAAAGAGAGCGAGCAAATTGCAGAGCAGCTTCGTAGCGTAGAAAAGGCCTTGCCGAGTTATGAGAAAGAGTTAAATGCGACTAAGCAAGAGTTGAACATACTAGAAAAGGGTTATAAGTCGGGTAACATTTCACGTTTACGTGTGCTTGAAATGCGACAAAAATTGGCCAGTATCGAACAGAAAATCGAAGAAGCTCGTGGTAAGAAGTCGGTATTGATTAGACAAGCTGACAGTAATGACCAAAAAATCATACAGCTTTTGGCGGAAGCGAAAGCTAAAGTGAGCGATGATCGTTCTAAAGCCGTATCTGACTTATCAGCATTGAATGCTAGAGTTCGTTCAAGCCAAGCTAAATTGACCAACACCATGTTGGTGTCACCGCTACAAGGCTTGGTGCAAAGCCTGCCAAGCACGCAAAACGGTGGTGTTATTCAGCCAGGTGGCACTGTGGTTGAAATCGTTCCTGTTGGTGGGAAAGTCGACTTTAAAGCGCGTTTGTCACCAAGAGATATTGGTTTTGTGAGTGTAGGGCAGCCGACTCGTATCAAGATTGATGCGTTTGATTACAGCCGCTTTGGGGCGCTAAAAGGGGCGGTGGAGAGTATTTCACCGACCACAAGTCAAAGCGAACGTGGCGAGATCTATTATGAAGTCGTCGTCTCGGTGGATGTTCCTTATTTCCGTGATAATCCGGAGAGCTTTTCTATCTTGCCAGGTATGACGGGCGAGGTAGATATTACAACAGGTGAGAAATCAGTATTCCAGTATTTATGGAAACCGATTTATACCAACGTGAGTGTCGCGTTTGGGGAGCGTTAGTTTGTTTTATAGTTAAAAGTTAGAACTTAACCGAACTAAACGACTGTCTTGTATTTCAAGGTGTTAGAATAAATATCAATAGGTTATGGAAAGTTTAACTGCGTATAAAAACATATAACTTTGTCTTTCGGGAGATTCTGCCGCCAATTTGTCGCCATAAAATCTTCTCTTTAATAAGGATAAATTGTTGGAGAGATAAAGATTAAAGTTGATTCGAAGTAGATTCACAGATAGTTAAAACCATCGGCAAGTTCTGGCTAGAAACAATTTAAGGCGTTTGAGTTAATTTTTACGTTTTAGGTTACGCAAAGCAACTTGAAACTAGAAGTATTGGGGGATTTATGGTTGTCTTATCTTCTTGTTGCATAACCAAGTATCAATGCTTTACTACCAATGACTGTATTATATTGATAAAATACCGCGAAACTCCAGAAAGTTGGTAATTATGATAGACAATAACGTACCCAAACTATGAAAGTGATTATTTTATCAGGTGCTGGGCTTTCTGTTCCTTCAGAACTGCCTGCATATGAAGATATTAAAAATACACCTGAATACCAAGCATTCCAAGGAGCTTCACCTTGTGAAGTATTGGCTCTTGTAAAGAAAATTCGGCATCAATATGAACAATTTTTGCCGAATCGAGCACATTACGAATGTATGTATCTCGAAAGGCTTTGTTGCGTAATTAAATTTAAAGATAGAACTACCCCGTTTCGCGTATTTCTTAATCAATACGACAAGTTTCAGGCATACCTAACCCAGTAAGCTTGTTCAACGCTTTTATCATCGCGTAAGTTTCACCCACCTGTGCATTGTAATTTCTTAAGCTCAGTTGCCCTCCTAGCAACTGTTTAACTCGATACATCGCTGTTTCTGAGAGTGAACGTTTGTGGTATCCATACCGCTCTTTCCAATACTTATTTGAGCCGTATAATTTCTGGCAACCCACGGCGAGATTTCGAGGGTGACCACGCTCCCAGAAGGCTGCCCCTTCTCTTGGGGGAATAAGCGCAATGGCTCCCTTAATCTTAATAGCAGCGTGACACGCTCTCGTGTCGTAAGCGCCATCACCAGACACCTCAAGGATACTTCGGCGTGTTTGTTCCAGTAAGTTAGGGAGTACTTCTCCATCTGTAACCGTCGATAAACTTAGCTCGGCGGCAATGATCTCATGAGTGTTGGTATCGACGGCAATATGAAGCTTTCGCCAGA
>NZ_JBFSPI010000087.1:0-22331 GCF_041464685.1 Vibrio sp. 10N.237.312.B06 | reverse complement strand
CCCTTAGAGGGCGTCACCCAATAAGCCTCCGGCTCCGCCGGAGGTCATTTAACTGTAATACTCGAAGTAAGCCCACCAATAAATGGTGAATGAATAGAATCGCAACTATATCATCCATATAATTTATGAGGCAACGTTATGGAAACTCTGCAGTATATTTTTGTCGTGTCAGGCGTAGTTCAGTGTGTTGGATTTCGTTATCACACCAGTAGGCAGGCGCTGGATTTGGGCATTTCCGGCTATGCAAAGAACCTAAATGATGGTCGAGTTGAAGTGTTAGCGGTCGGAGAGGTGCTGAAACTTGAGAAGTTACACGCTTGGCTTAATCTTGGACCACCGAGCGCAACAGTGGACAACGTAGAAGTGCATCAAGTTAAACACAATGAGCGGCGGCAGGACGTACGTGTAGGGGAGTTTAAAATACTGTAGGACACTACAGTATTTAACTTTTTACGTTGAGATCAACCTAGCGCTATTTTAGTTCTACAAGCATTTTGCTGGTTTAGGTAAACCGGCGAGCTTGGTTGCTTGTTTGGCAGGGCCTTTTTTGAATAATTTGAAAAGGTACTTACTGTTGCCTTTTTCTGGGCCGTGCGCTTTTTCCATTGCTTTAACGAGCATGCGAACCGCTGGTGAGGTGTTGAACTCTTCGTAAAAGCTCCTTACAAAATGTACGACTTCTAAGTGTGCATCAGTAAGTTCAATTTCCTCATCTTGAGCAAGAATTTCAATCATACCTTCTTCCCATTGAGTGTAATCCAACAGATAACCTTGAGTGTCGGTTTCGATTTGCTTGCCGTTATATTCAAACATGTTTAATCCAGAGTCCAATTAACTATCTGGATAGGGTACATGACCAAGTTTATCTTTCTCAATAGAAATTGTAGCTATCTCAAAAAATATTGCACTTATGGATAAAAAAAGCCCAAGAGATAGGCTCTTGGGCTAGATATGATTCAGTGATGGAAGCGATTAGTCGTCGTTACCCATAATGCCTAAGATGCTTAGTAGGCTGATGAAGATGTTGTAGATAGAAACATACAAGCTAATCGTTGCAGAGATGTAGTTCGTTTCACCACCACGAATGATGCTTTGCGTTGTTAGCAAGATTACACCAGTCGAGAATAGGATAAACATACCGCTCATTGCCAGTGATAGTAGTGGCATTTGTAGGAAGATGTTTGCAACCATGCCGACTAGCAGAACAACGAAACCAGCCATTAGCATGCCGTTAAGGAATGAAAGGTCACGTTTAGTTGTTAGGGCGTAAGCAGATGCAGCCATAAATGCCAGTGCAGTACCGCCAAGTGCAGTTAGGATGACATCACCCATGCCTGCGCCAACGTACATGTTTAAGATTGGACCGATGGTGTAGCCTAAGAAACCTGTAAATAGGAATGTGAAGACTAGACCCATGCTGTTGTCACGGTTCTTTTCTGTTAGGAATAGAAGACCGTAGAAACCAACTAGCATAATGATAAGACCAGGGCGAGGAAGGTTCATCGCCATAGATACGCCTGCTACTACAGCAGACCAAAGTAGTGTCATAGACAGTAGTGCGTAGGTGTTACGCAACACTTTATTGGTTTGCAGAGCACTTTCTTGAGATGCTGTGCGTGAAAACATAGGGCTGTTCATAATCTTCCTCGTAAGGTGACTTCAATAGTTATTAGTACATTTATGGGGCTGAAAGTTCGAAAAATCAAGTCTTTCATTCCTCTTGTATACCTAAAATAATAATCAAAATAGTCGGTTAAGTGTTTCTGAAGGTGTAACAAAGTATTTCTAATGACGTATAAAGTGCCGCTAACACTCGATGTTCAAACTTTTATAGTTACTGGCTAATGATTTATAACCTTTGGAAAACGAACGATAACATCGAAAAATAAAAAGAACATCGAAAAATAAAGAGGCGACCTAAGCCGCCTCTGTAGTTTATGCATCATAACACATTAATGGTGCAAGATTTGGCTCAAGAAGTTCTGCGTCCTATCCGATTGTGGGTTTTCAAAGAAGTCGACAGGGTTGTTCTCTTCTATGATTTCACCGGCATCCATAAAGATAACGCGATCCGCGACCTCTTTAGCAAAGCCCATCTCGTGCGTTACACACAACATTGTCATGCCTTCTTCGGCTAATTCGACCATTACGTCTAATACTTCACGAACCATTTCTGGGTCGAGTGCCGATGTTGGCTCATCAAATAGCATAACCTGAGGGTTCATACACAAAGAACGAGCAATTGCCACACGTTGTTGTTGACCACCTGACAGCTGGCCTGGGAATTTATCCGCTTGCTCTGGTATTTTTACACGCTCAAGGAACTTCATTGCGATGGCTTCGGCTTCCTCTTTCGGCATCTTTTTGACCCAAATAGGGGCTAGAGTACAGTTCTCTAATACCGTCAGATGTGGAAACAAGTTGAAGTGTTGAAAACACATACCAACATCTCGGCGCACGGCTTCAATGTTTTTTAGGTCTTCTGTCAATTCATTACCTGAAACGAAGATATGACCCTTTTGGTGTTCTTCCAATCGGTTGATACAACGGATCATCGTTGATTTTCCTGAGCCAGAAGGGCCACAGATAACGATTTTTTCGCCTTTCTTAACCTCTAGATTGATGTTTTTAAGTACGTGGAATTCGCCGTACCACTTGTTCATGTCTTTTAACTCGATCATAAGACCTTGAGAGTTGTTTTCTGTTTGCTGCGTCATAATACGTCCTTGATCTTGTTAATTATCGTTTGTGACCGGTGTGAAGTCTGTTTTCTAGCCAAATCGAGTATCTCGACATGCCAAAACAAAACACCCAGAACACTAACGCGACAAATACATAACTTTCTGTTGAATACCCAAGCCACTCAGGGTCGGTATTCGCGGCTTGGCCAATCCCTAGTACATCAAACATACCGATAATCAAAACTAGACTGGTATCTTTGAACAAACCAATAAAGGTATTCACAATTGAAGGAATCGTGATTTTAAGAGCTTGAGGCAGAATGATAAGCCCCGTTTTTTTCCAATAGCTCAACCCTAGAGCGTCAGCGGCTTCGTATTGACCTTTTGGTATTGCTTGCAAACCACCACGGATTACTTCCGCCATATAAGCAGCACTAAACAGTACTACCCCGACAAGCGCACGTATCAGTTTATCGGTCTCCATCCCCTCTGATAAAAAGAGCGGAAGCATTACCGAGGCCATGAATAGAACCGTAATTAACGGAACACCACGCCAGATTTCGATGTAAACGGTACACATACTGCGGATGATTGGCATCTCTGAACGACGCCCTAGCGCCAGTGCGACACCGATAGGTAGTGATACAACGATACCAACAAGTGCGATGATCAGTGTAACCAGTAGGCCGCCCCATTTATGGGTATCAACAACCTCTAGACCAAATACACCACCGTATAGTAAGCCTGCAATGATAAACGGGTAGATGTTTACAAAAAATAACCAAATCCACGTACGCTTAGGTGTTTTTTCGTAAGCTAACAAAGCAACAAAAATAGCTAATGTTGCGTAGAAAAAGCGAGGACGCCACAGTTCCGCTTCTGGGTAGAAGCCGTACATGAATTGGTCCCAACGGACGCTAATGAAAACCCAACAAGCGCCTTCGCTAGTACAGGCATCGCGTGTTGTTCCTATCCAATCAGCGCTCAAGAATGCCCAATCAGCTATTGCCCATAATAAAGTGAAAGCAAAGTAAGCAAGCACCACAGTGACGACACTGTTAATTGGTCCATTAAATAGATTTTTTCTTAACCAACCGACAGGTCCAACAGTATTCGCTGGAGGCGGAAGATCAGGTTGAAATTGATGTGTACTCATCTTATCTCTCCACCAACGCTACTTTGCGGTTGTAAATGTTCATTAGAGCAGATGTTAATAGGCTTAGAGTTAGGTAGACGCCCATTGTCATCGCGATTACTTCGATAGCTTGTCCAGTTTGGTTCAATGTTGTTCCTGCAAAGACAGAGACAAGATCGGGATAACCAATGGCCATCGCAAGTGATGAGTTTTTGGTCAGGTTTAAATACTGACTGGTTAGTGGTGGGATAATAATTCTTAATGCTTGCGGAATAATGACTAGCTTAAGAGTTCTTGTTCGCGGGAGCCCTAGAGACATAGCAGCCTCTGTTTGCCCATGGTTTACCGCATTAATACCTGAACGCACAATCTCGGCGATGAATGCTGCTGTGTAGATACTTAAAGCGAGCATCAATGCTGCCAATTCAGGAATGATGCTGATACCACCTTTGAAGTTAAACCCTTTCAGAACAGGGTACTCCGCAGAGATAGGCATACCCATAACAAAGTAAGTGACTAATGGTAAGCCCACAATCAGCGCTGCAGCAATTCGCAACATTGGTGTTTGTTGGCCGGTTAGCTTTTGTTTGTTATTAGCCCAGATGTTGATAACAAAAGTAGCGATGATACCGACAATCAATGATGCGATGACAATGCTACTGCCTTGTTCTAACACTGGAGCTGGGAAGTACAAACCACGTACATTCAAGAAAATAGCTTCACCAAGGCTCATACTCTGACGAGCGGAAGGCAATGCTTGTAGAACGGCGAAATACCAAAAAAATATTTGTAGAAGAAGAGGAATATTTCGGAATATCTCAATATAGACAGCTGCAAATCGGCTAACTAGCCAGTTTGAAGATAGCCTAGCGATACCCATACTAAAGCCCAGTACTGTGGCTAACATGATGCCTAATACTGAAACTAAAGCGGTATTGAGAAGACCTATAAAGAATGTACGACCGTATGAGAATGTTTCGTCGTATTCAATCAGTGTTAAGCCGATACCAAAACCAGCTTCTTGGGAGAGAAAATCAAAACCAGTGGCGATACCACGGGAGTCTAAGTTTGTGAGTGCATTATTTACAATCGTGTAAAAGAAAGCACAAAGCGCCGCGACGGCGAGAATTTGGAAAACAATTGAGCGAAAAGTGGGGTTGTAAAAAAGGTTGGCACTTTTGGGCTGTGGTTTTTCTTGAGTTGGAGAAATAGTTTCATTAGGTTTCATACTGCTATAACCTCAAATCCATTTAATAAATAGGGCGGAAAAGTCCGCCCTAATTGATGCTTGTAAATTTATTAACGGATTGGTGGAGCGTACATAAAGCCGCCCGCATTCCATAGTGCGTTTACGCCACGAGAGATCTGTAGTGGTGAACCTGTACCAACAGTACGTTCGAAGCTCTCACCGTAGTTACCAACTTGTTTAATGACTTGGTAACCCCAATCGTCACGAATGCCAAGGCCTTTACCTTTAGGACCGTCAACACCAAGAATACGCTTGATGTTTGGATCTTTTGACTTAAGCATTTCGTCAGCATTCTTAGAAGAGATGCCGTACTCTTCTGCGTTAATCATTGCAGAAAGGGTCCATTTAGCAACGTTGAACCACTTGTCATCATCTTGACGAACAACAGGGCCTAGTGGCTCTTTAGAGATGATTTCAGGAAGTACCTGTGCAGATTTAGGATCAGCTAGATTTAGGCGAAGAGCATATAGACCAGATTGGTCAGTTGTAAGAACATCACAACGACCCGCGTCGAAACCTTTTGATGTTTGTGCTGCCGTATCAAATACCACTGGCTTGTAAGACATGCCACTGTTACGGAAGTAATCGGCTAGGTTAAGTTCAGTCGTTGTACCTGATTGAACACACACTGAAGCGCCATCTAGTTCTTGAGCGCTTGTTAGTCCAAGTTCTTTCTTAACCATGAAGCCTTGACCATCGTAGTAGTTAACGCCTACGAAGTTCAAACCTAGAGCAGTGTCACGATGTAGCGTCCATGTTGTGTTACGAGATAGTACGTCTATTTCACCAGATTGAAGCGCGGTAAAACGCTCTTTTGCTGTTAGCGGTACATACTTAACTTTAGTCTTGTCACCGAGTACAGCCGCTGCAAGAGCTTGACAATACTCAACATCAATTCCTTCCCATTCACCTTTTGAGTTAGGGTTAGAGAACCCTGGAAGACCTGTACTTACACCACAAGTTAGAAAACCTTGGGATGTGACTTTGTCCAGAGTGCTTTCTGCCGCTGATGCTGATGTTGCCATCATCGCAGTTGATGCAGCTACTACTGAAGCAAGAAGTGTTAGTTTATTTGTCATTTGTATCCTTCCTTGTTAACCAGGTGACACCTGATACTCATACTCGTTTGAGTGTCTCTTGTGTGTTGCGTTGTCTATGACCTTGTTGCTCAAATTAAGCGAGTTGCATTTTGCAAATGAAACCGTGTGCGATTTAAACAACTGTTTATAAGGTTAGGAAAGGATCCGTAGTTTCACAAATGTATAATTTAAAAAGAATTTTGAATGAAATCACAAATCCGAACACAATTAGAATGACCAAATGTTAACTGAATGTAAATAGTGCAACGGTTCACACTGTTGGTGCAACGAGATTTAGGTTTTTATATTGATGGTGGGCTAGGTAAATATTCTGAATTAAAGTCGCATTGATGGCGGATTAGCCTTGAGAAAGGTGGAAATTTGGTCAATAAATATTTTTATTACGCTTGGATAGTTATGAATATGCTCCAAATTTGGTAGCATGTCTGAATAGTTATTGAAGTAGTCTCAAGGAAGAACATGCGTTATTTCCCAATGTTTTTGGATGTAGAGAATAAGCCAATTCTAGTGGTTGGTGGGGGCGAGGTTGCTTGCCGAAAAGTCGACAGTTTGCTGCGAGCGGGTGCTAATGTAACTTTGGTTTCTCCTAAGGTCGCACCTTACTTAAAAGAGCTAGCCGATGAAGACAAACTTCGTTGGGTTCAAAATTTTTACTCGTCACAGCTTATCTCGAAAAACTACTTACAAGTGTGGGCAACTACAGATAACCCAAACCTAAATCATCAAGTACATAATGATGCAAAAAAAATGGGTATTCTTGTCAATGTGGTCGATGACTTACCCTATTGTGACTTCATCACACCCTCAATGATAAATCGCGGACGAATCCAAATAGCGATCTCAAGTGGGGGAGCATCACCTGTTTTGGTGAGAAATATTAGAGAAAAACTCGAAACTGTATTGCCACAGAACATAGGTTTGATAGCGGACTTCGGTGCATCAAAACGCAATTCAATTAAAGAGTCCTTTCCTACTGTTGATGAACGCCGAAAATTCTGGGAGCGCTTTTTGTCGTCCAGTTTTATTAATCAAGTGACGGATAGGGATCAACTTGAATCGTACTATCAACAGTCGTTGACTGAGCAAGTTGATAGTGAAGGGCAGGTCACTTGGATCGAATTTGAAGAAGATGTTGAGCTACTTTCTATGAAGGCTTTACGTCTGATGCAAGAGGCAGAGCTAGTACTTTCACCAATCGATTGTCCATTCGAATTTATAGACTTATGCCGTCGAGATGCAGAAAGAGAGAGCTATGTTAATAGCGGAGAGCTATCAACCAAGCTTGAGCAAGCCAGAGCAGAGAAATTGCGAGTGTGTGTATTTATTCCACCAGCAAGCGTAGAGTTTAATCTATTGGTTGGCAAAGACCTGAAACTGTCTGCTGCAAAAGTGCTCAGTTGAGTGGTAGTTGATAGATTTTAGTTGAAGTGAGCGCTTTTTAGTTGTTTGCAAATCGGCTAGAGACCCTGAATAAGACTGACCGATAAATAAAAAGCCACTTCCTAAAAGAAGTGGCTTTTTGCGATTTTAAACACGACATTGTGCTGATGAATGAGCAACCACAATAAGCAGTCGCTCAAACTCGAAAATTAGTCGCGGAAGTTGTCAAACTGGAAAGGTTGACCAAGTTCACCGCTGCGAACTAGAGCCATAACAGCTTGTAGGTCATCACGCTTTTTACCCGTTACACGAACTTTGTCGCCTTGGATAGAAGCTTGAACTTTAACTTTGTTGTCTTTGATTAGCTTAACGATCTTCTTAGCAACATCCGTTTCGATACCTTGCTTAAAGATAACCGTTTGGTGCCAAGTGCGACCTGTTTGGTCTGCTGCTTTCGCTTCCATCGCGTTAGGATCAACATTACGTTTTGTTAGGTTGCTACGAAGGATATCGCGCATTTGCTTCAGTTGAAAATCGTCTTGAGCAGTCAATTTTACTGATTCATCTTTGTAATCAAAGCTAGCTTCAACGCCACGAAAATCGAAACGAGTCGATAGTTCACGGTTTGCGTTGTCTACCGCGTTACGCAGTTCTACTGCTTCTACTTCAGAGATAATGTCAAATGATGGCATTGTGTTGTTTCCTTAAGCTAAGTTTCTATCTTTAATTGCTGTTGCAAGCATATCGAGCATTGTCGCAGTATCTTCCCAGCTTAGGCATGGGTCAGTAATAGACTTGCCGTATTCTAGGTTGTTGATATCTGTCATTGGTTGGTTACCTTCAACAATGAAGCTTTCCGCCATGATGCCTGCAATTTGATTCTTGTTAGATTTGATTTGTTCACAAATGTCTTGCGCTACTTCTAGCTGCTTACGGTGCTGTTTTTGACAGTTAGCGTGGCTAAAGTCTACAACTAAACGTTGAGGCAGATCGAATTCAGCCAACTGCTTACATGCGTTATCCACAGATTCAGCATCGAAGTTAGGACCTTTATCGCCACCACGTAGAATTACGTGACCGTATGGGTTACCAGAAGCACGGTAAACCGTCATGCGGCCGTTCTTATCTGGAGAGTAGAAGTAGTGTGAAGCATGCGCAGCGCGAATCGCATCAATGGCAATTTTGATGTTGCCGTTAGTTGCATTTTTGAAGCCAACTGGGCAAGACAGTGCAGAAGCCATTTCACGGTGAATCTGAGATTCAGTCGTGCGAGCACCAATTGCGCCCCAAGTGATAAGGTCTGCAATGTACTGGCCGGTGATCATATCAAGGAATTCAGTCGCGGTAGCTAGGCCAAGCTTGTTGATATCTAGCAATAGCTTACGTGCTTTATTCAAGCCTGTTTCAAGTGCGTATGAACCATCGAGGTTCGGATCGGTAATCAAACCCTTCCAACCTACAACAGTACGAGGCTTCTCGAAGTAGGTTCTCATTACAACGAACAGTTCGTCTTTGTATTGATCTTGAATCTGGCTTAGACGTTCAGCGTAATCAAGTGCCGCATCTGTATCGTGAACAGAGCAAGGACCAACGATAACTAATAGGCGATTATCACGACCCGTTAGGATATCTTCGATTTGGCGGCGAGAATTCTTAATGCGCTCAGCAACGTCGTCAGTAATAGGGTGTGCATTGCCTAGTTCGGCAGGAGTTGGCATAGGACCCAGAGCTTGGGTTCTCAACTCATCAGTTTTTAATGGCATGTGATAGCTTTTTTATTCTATTGCGAAGTGGTTAAGATAACGGAATTGAACAGAGGAATAAACTCTCTTAAGTCAAAGTTATCTCTGTTATTGCTAATATTCTCATTTTTATCAGCAGGCCAACGTCAAATGGGGGATTTTCACTTGTATTAACAGGCAGCTATCGGTATTTTCGTTTGAACACAACATAAAAATGCTGGAGCAGCAATGACTCAAGAAAATCAAAGCACTTTGCACCCAGAACTTGTCTTAGGTGATGTGCTGCCTTCTTACAACGATAATAATAATTCCAACCATTTATACGTTTCATTATCTGAATTGGTCATGGATCGTGTCTTCTATCATCCAAGTATTGAAAGTCATTTAGAAACACTGACTGATATCGAAAAAACCTCTTTAGATGCGATCCTTGGCGATAAAACAGTCGATGAGCATTTTGTTTCGACCTTGGTTATTGCCATTCAAGCAGCCGTTCAGCCAAACCACGCCACTGTTCGTATTGCGTTAAGTAGTGCTGATAGCTATGGCTTCCGTTCGCTACTTGGTGGTAGCTGTGAAGCCGAAGAGATAAACCCGGCACTAGGTGTTCGTGGGGTTGCGCGTTATGCGACAGCCGAGTACAGCAAGGCTTTCGCTTTAGAGTGTCAGGTTATTAAAGTGCTGCGAGAGCAGGGTAATAACGTTGAAGTGGTTGTACCGTATGTACGAGCATTAAGCGATGCCGCTAAGATTATTGATTTGCTTGCAGAGCAAGGCTTACCACGCGGGCTTAATGGCTTGAAAGTTCTGTTCTCGTGCGATGTGCCGTCTGCTGTGCTACTAAGCGAAAGGTTACTTCATTACTTCGATGGTGTTGTGGTGAACGTTGATAGCTTAGCGTCTTTCACTTTAGGTGTAGACAAGCACAATGAAGCTCAGCAACACGCTTTTGATCCTCAAAACGAGGCGGTTATTACCTTGTTGAGTATGATTGTTAAAGCAACGCTGAACGCAAAGAAGCCCGTCCTGCTTGTGACTCAAGGCTTGGTGGACTACCCGCGCTTACAAGGGTTCATTGCGGATCTCGAAGGTGTAGAAACAGTCATCACTGCATAAACCAGCTTATTGTTTAGATAAATCAACTTGCTGTTTGAGTTTATCTAAGTCACTAAAGCTTAGAGAAAAATGGAGATATCATTATGCGATGATATCTCTTTTTTGTAACATTTTTTTGACATGTACATCGCTAATCGATTAACTGGTCTGATGACTTATTTGACTAGGTAATCCGAATGCTGACCCCTCTACAAAAAGCAAATTTCTACTTGAGCATGTTTGGCTTTTTCAAAGTACCTCTGATCTGGCTATGTCGACCAAAACTGCTCGCGCTGGATAATCAACATGTTGAAGTGAAAATTCCTCTCAAAAGGCGAACTAAGAACCACCTCAATAGTATGTATTTTGGTGTGTTAGCTGTGGGAGCTGACGTAGCAGGTGGTTTCCTTGCTATGAGTAAATCTCAGCAGCAGGGCGAAAAGATTTCTTTGGCATTTAAAGAGGTGACAGGTAATTTCTTGAAGCGTCCAGAAGGTGACGTACACTTCACTTGTAACGATGGTGAGCTGATCAACACTATGTTGGCAGAAACCATGTCTACTGGCGAGCGTGTGAATCAACCAGTGACCATCATAGCGACTTGCCCGTCTTTGCATGGCGACGAACCAATGGCGGAATTCACGCTAACACTTTCGATTAAGAAAGTCCCAGCTAGATCATAGCTCGGAAGTGTAAGGTTGGGCTGAATCTGAAGATCATAGTTCGACAGAAGTCGTTGAACAAGTGGAGGAGCGGTATGTGAATTGAATACCCACATACCGTACCGCACATCCTAACAACGTTATGATTCTTGAGTGATTTGCTCGATATCAACGATTTTTGAACGGTTCATGACTATTTTCCAGCGGTAATAGGTAGGCTCATCATCGTGATTGTTCTCTTTAATGATCAGGTTGAGCAGGTGGCGTTTTTCTACTGATTCTCGGCTTACTTGCCCTTCATTCATGCGATATACGTTATTCGAACCCTTGTCCATTAAGCGTGTCAGTGCTCTGAGGCTGATCGATACCGTTTCACGAGTCTCTTCGTAACCACTCATGAATGTCGATGTCGACATTTCTGTATGCGAACGATAGTGCAAAATTTGCTCTTCACGTTGAACAACACGTTTCTTGCGTATTGATTGAATACGGTCTGCTAACTTAGAAAAATTCGCGTAGTCCAACCATTCAAGCTTATGGCCGACAGATTTATTGGTTGTTGGATCAAAGTAGCGACGCTTCCACTTAGGTTTGCCTTTACGCAGCCAGCGCCACAGTATGTCTCTTAAATCATCTTTGAAGATTTCACGCAAAGCGTAAATGAATGACATCGATACGATGAAAGATGCGGTAATCTCTCCAAGAAAGTCGCGAGCTAATATAACGGTTGTGGTAACTACCACCATGACCAAGCCTGTGGCGATGCCTTTAACGGCTCTCTTCACGTTCTTACCCATTGATGTCGTCTTTTCTTTGAGGACGATAGGGTGTTCGATCAAGCGTCGTAACAGTCGCATCTTGTTGCTCAAACGCGTTACGTCTTCTCGTACCTTCGCTGAGTTATAGCGATTAAGTTTTCGATGGGCGGTCTCTTTTTCACAAAGCGTCAAGAGTCGCTCTTTTATCGTCGAGTATTCACTGCCACGTGGCATATGTGATACCAAAGATAAGAACTTTTGCTCCGTGTACCAAGAAAGGTAATTATCAATATTGGCATAATAGCGCTTTAGGTTTTCTTCATAAGGAATACTACGACGAAGCTTCTTGAGGATATCCAAAGCCAGTTCGATGACTTCATCGACGTCATCAGCCGTTACGTCGTCACTATCTGTCTTATTCAAGCTGCTCACTGCTTTATCTAAAGCAATCACGTATTGATAGGCGAACAAACTCAAACTCACACGATACTGTGTCGTCGATAAGCGTCCGCGTTTTGCCAAGCGACTGTGTACCAATGGTAATAGTGTCTTATCACTGTAGTAAGCACGCTTTTGAGTAATTGAACTGTAAAAGAAGGCACTTTCAGAAAGTACTTCAGGAGTCAGTCCGAGTTCACCGGGAATGAATAGATAAACGTCCATATCGAGCTTTTTGGTCTTCGCCATCGCATGGTTAATTTTAAGTGTTATCGCATCTTGTTTATCAACGGTGATCAACGATGTCTCCTAGAATATAAAAATATGAATGAAACTAGCGAAAGCATATCAGAGATCACGTATAATCACCGCCAAATTTAAAGTAGAGACAATCTTGATGATTAATATTGGTCAAATAAACAACCTAGAAGTAGTAAAACAAGCAGACTTCGGTGTATTCCTTGACGCGAGCGACTATGGAACGGTGTTGCTGCCGAAACGATTTACTCCTGAAGGTGTTGAAATTGGTCAAAAGCTAGATGTTTTCTTATACATTGATTCTGACAACCAGATCGCTGCCACAACTGAAAAACCAATCGCTCAAGTAGGGCAGTTTGGCTTGATGACGGTTGAAGGTGTTAACAGCACTGGTGCATTCATGAGCTGGGGCGTGAAAGGTAAGGACCTTCTTGTTCCTTTCAGCGAGCAGCGCGGCCGTTTAAACGAAGGCCAGTCAATCTTAGTATATGTGTATATCGATAAAGCATCGAGCCGTATCGTTGGTACAACGAAGTTCAATAAATGGTTAGACAACACGCCTGCGACTTATAAGCAAAATGAGCAAGTCGATCTCATTATCGCTGAGCGTAGCCAACTTGGTTACAAAGCGATCGTGAACGGTGAACACTGGGGTATGATTTTCCCATCTGACATCATCGGTAAGCTGTTCATTGGTAAAACACTAAAAGGCTATATTAAAAACGTTCGTGAAGAAGACGGTAAGATTGATTTGTCTCTTCAGAAAGTTGGTGTCGCTAAGATGGATGACCTAAGCACTAAGGTTCTTGACCTGCTTGAGAAGAAAGGCGGTTACCTGCCTTTGAATGATAAGTCTTCTCCTGATGCTATTTTCTCTGCATTCAGAACCAGCAAAGGTACGTTCAAGAAGACAATTGGTGGTTTGTACAAATCTGGCAAGATCACTATCGACAAAGAAGGTATCAGCTTAGTTAAATAAGCGATCCTTTCGGTCAAAAAAAAGCCCAAACCTTCCTGTTTGGGCTTAGGGGAAAGGGCTCCGAAGAGTCTACGCTAATCGTTTCAATCTTTTGACTATTAGATTGAAGTCTAGTTTAGATTTCCTAAAGTGCGATTTTTCTTATTTGAAATAGTGACTTGAATTGATGTTTGTATAATTAGTCGTTGATTTACAAGCGCTCGCACACAGAGTTACATGACCGGTAGGATAGCCCACCCCAAAAAAACATTAACTGAAGTAATCCCGTAAAGTTGGGCATTTCTATTAAGCGGCTTTCAAGATCTGAGGTTGATATTCTATCGGAGTCAGGTCTGTTAGTTTCACTCCCTCCCCCCCTTATCATTGGTCAGCAATTGCATAAATATATTCTATAAAGTGATTGATGCGTATGGTGCTCTGCCCGAAAAATAGAGCATGTTCTCACAGCTAAATCGATCGTTGTTTTGATGCTAAAAACGTTCACGATCTTACCTGTAGCGGACTTTTCTGCGTTCATAGTTTAAGAGGTTTTGTTCCAAACTTGGTGATAATCTAAAGACTATTAAGTTCCAGAACAAGTTCACAAGGTTAGCTTGTATTTAGGTTGACTAAAAATTTATGAATAGCTAGGTAGTGAAATATTACAATTAAATTGTGACGCACATGTTAACTGGCATGTGTGACATTGTTCTATGTATTTTGCTTCTATTGGCGATTATTTTTTAATGAATATCTGCATTGAAAAATCACACTCAAAGCTGGATAGGACGGCGGAGTGTGATATTCATGACTTTTTCAATACATTATTGAACTAAATCAGCGGTAAATGCTTTGTTATAACTTGTACTCGTTTTTAGTTCGTTTTTAATCCATTTATTAAACAAACTAAAATCAGAATGTATTTGCCAGAAAAGGGATGCAGTAACTCGTTTACCAAATAGATCGGGGTGACCTGTAATCATCTTCAGTTTACTTGCTTTTATATTGTCTTCAATAAGAAATTCTGACAGAAAAGCAATACCTTTTTGAGCTGTGCAAAGATCAATAATGGTACCTAAATCATCCAGTCGCCATAAATTGTAAGAGGTAATGTTTGATAGGTTAATAAGATCCTCACAACCATCCATTAATAAAATCCGCTTCGATGATAGCTCCGATTTAAAAGATACTAGCTCTTCGCAAGCTACCCACCAATAGTTGACGTGAAATAACTCCTCTATATTGAAGTCGTTATTTGTCTTGTGATAGGGGTTACCTAACGCTAGGTCTATCTTTCCTCCATTTATATAGTTTCCTAAAACAAAGCTTGGCTTAGTTACAACGGATAGATCGACATTAGGGAATGCTTCCGAAAATGCTAATAGTGTCCTCTTTACATGATTATTAAACACTAATGGGTCTATACCAACTCGATAAACTATTCGGTCTGATATATTCATTTGTTGTGAGATTGTTATTAACTCTCGGTATTTCGTTAGAACGGGTAAGGATAATTTGAAAAATCGCTCTCCTTTTTCCGTTAGCCAAACTTTAGAATGTTGTCTATTAAATACATCAAAACCTAAATCGGATTCAAGATTTTGCACAGCCGTGCTAACTGTTGACTGAGACTTTTTAAGCTTACGAGCAGCAGAGCTAAATGAACCTTCTTCGACTACCGCTATGAACGAAACAATATTTTCGAACTGTAGTTTCATGATTCGACTAACCCCTGATACTGAAAAATCATATTTATTTGGAGAACAATAACGTGATGATAATTTAATCTCAATGAGTTTCATAATAAATAATTGTAAATCTTTAAATGGGTTATATCTAATAGTAATACAATGCATTTGTGATGTGTGTCACATTTTTTGTCTTTGTAAATTTAATTTAAATTTCCACTACTAATACCCGTGTTGTTTTAAGTTGTTGTTTTTTAATTGTTTATTTTTGTCTGTTTTGTGATGTGAGATGTTTTTGGTTGTTTTTTGGACGACCTATAGGTTTAATCGATAGAGGGTATTTTCCTTAGATTGGTGGTGCTAAATATAATGATGGCGAATTTTAAACACCCCTTAAATAGGAATAAATAATGATTACTAAGCTATACGTTAAAACAAGCATGTTTTTATCACAATTCAAGAACGATGAGCGCGGTGTAACTGCAATTGAATATGGTCTTATTGCAGTAGCAATGGCTGTATTAGTAACAGCAGCAGTAGACACAACTGGTTTTATTGGCAAACTAGAAGGAGCGTTTAAAGAAGTAGGTAACGCTATCACAAAGGCTAGCACCTAACATCAAGCCTCATTGGCTAATGTAGTTCATATCGAAAGATATTTGTGCCAGATCTATGTTTCCATTGGTCTGGCTCTATTAATTGTGAATATCAATTAAGACATGCGCTTATGCCAATCCATATAACTTAGGTAATATTTCTAATTTTGAGTTTTGAAGTCTATTTACTGATTTTGGCAATCTTGTGTGTCTATGTATCGGTTACTGATTTTTTGTTTCGCAAGATACAAAATCACGCATTGTTGATATTGATCTTTTTGCAATGTTTTCTATCACCGTTAGACATTCAGAGTATAAGTTTTTTACTGGTGTTAGGCGGAGGGCTGATAGTTTATGCCCTGATTTGGATTGGAGCCGGTGATATTAAATATGCCGCAGCTCTATCACTTACCATACCTGTCAACGATTTACATTGGGCGTTTGTTATGACGGCTTTTGCTGGCGGGTTTTTATCCGTGATTTATGTCGTAAAGAACAAGCTGATAAGTAAAAAGCTAACAACAAGCATGTTGAACGATATGCAAGGCATTCCATATGGGATAGCGATTAGCATTGGATTTTACTTGGTGATTTTAACTCAAAACACGCCACATATATAACCCTCCAAGAATGAGAACATTATGAGATCTCGACTGGTATTACTTGTTGCCATAGCTGCCGTAATAGTTGGTGTGCTAGGCGTTGTCGATTTGTTGAAGAGTGAACCTCAACCAACAACGACCGCTGAAATGGTGGAAGAAAAGAACGAAGAGCATGTTGCCGTTTGGGTGACCACGGAACCTTATGGAAAAGGGCGTGCGGTCGATGCACAAGGTGTCGTTAAACAACAACTTCCTCTTAGTGAAGCATTAACGCTTGGTGTCAGAGAAGACGCACAAATCAGCTTTGCCCCCTCCATTTTGCTAAATCGCGACCTTAACGCTGGTGAGGTTGTACTGCCTGAATATCAAGTGATGCCTGACCAGCCCGGATACATCGATCTTTTGGTCACGGAAGGCATGACGTTATACCCACTTCAAGTGAGTGATACAAACCTCATTAACGATTACATCCGCCCTGGAACGTCCATCGATATCCTCACTGTGAGTTCTCCAAATGATAACTTAGCCGGAAATATTGATAAGCCGAAACGCTTTAGAGGAGTAAAGGCTTCAATGTTCCTTAAAAACGTCAAAGTACTCAATATTGGAAATGACGAAACTGGCGACAGTTCTATTACCGCTCGCGCTCCTAGTAAAGAGGATGGACTGACGACGGTGGTCATCGAAGTTAGTCCCGACGAGTTACCAAAACTTGCGCTGGCACAACGAACTATGCATATCGAAATTTACCGAACTCAAACCTATACACAACCTGAGTTTGCTGAGGTGCGCAATATTATCGATAACTATACGGGGATTGCTGAGTTACGTGGTAACGAAAATAACCCGATCGGTCAAGTGTTTATTAATAACCCTGATATCGTCGATTATAAAATAATCAATGACAACACACTTGTTGTGTTCGGCAATGGTATTGGTCAATCGCGATTAATTGTCTATGGCATTGATGACGATGTTCTGCTTTCAGATCGCATTATTGTCGATTTAGATTTAACTGATATTAGACGCCAACTCAAATTTCATTTCCCTGATGCCAAAGTCAAGGTTCAGTCCGTAGGAGAACAAGTTGCCGTTAGTGGCCTTGTTGATTCCGAAGCGACTCGTGACGACATCTATCGTTTGGTTGCCACTCTGCTTGGACGAGAAAAAACAGAGAAATGGGACAAAACAGTGAAACTGGAGTTTAAATCCGACCACGCAAATTATGAAGAACCCGAAAGCATGGTTTTTGCCCGAAATATGACATGGGAAGGGATCATAGAGCGTATAGAGGTCGCAACGACCCAGCAAGTGAACGTTAAGATATCGGTGGCTCAAGTATCTGAATCATTTGGGCAAACTGTTGGCGTTGATTGGAGTACAGTCGGTTCAAGTGTTGGCGAATTTGTGTTTGATCAATTTGATGCAGCAAATCTTAGTACCCTGATCACAGCGTTAGGTAATGATAAAATTGCGGAGGTTCTGGCTGAACCCAACTTAACCGTGCTATCGGGTGAGTCTGCCAGCTTCCTTGTAGGAGGGGAAGTGCCCGTTATTGTAACTTCTAATAGTAACGTGAACATATCTTTCAAAGAGTTCGGCATCAAACTTGACCTTACGGCAAAAGTACTTAGCCAAGATAGAATCCGAATGCAATTAGCCCCAGAGGTGAGCGAAGTCGAAGGTTATGTAGAAGCAGCAGGAATCAAAGTTCCGCAACTGGCTTCTCGACGTGCTTTGACAACCGTTGAGCTAGCGGATGGTGATAGCTTCGTCCTTGGTGGCTTAATGAGTAGTGCTGATTTGGAAAAAATGCAAAAAATTCCTTTCATTGGTGACATACCCGTACTCGGCGCGGCATTCCGAAAAGCCACCACTGAGAGAAAACGAACTGAGTTGATCATTGTTGCCACCGTGAATCTTGTTGAGCCGATGAAACCCAAAGACATTCAGCTGCCTTATATTAAGAAGACCTCTACATTGGCGCGTTGGTTAAACATTAGATGGGATGGCAAGGCGGTGACGTCTTCTGATGCAACGATTCGTCTATTGTCGCAAGGAGGGTTCATTCAATGAAAAAATTACTAATAATGGCGTTGTTTAACTTGTCACTTTTGGGTTGTGCTTCCGAGCAATACTTTGTCGGTCAAGGCGCTGAAGCCTTGGTCTACAAAGAGCAGCACAGTTTTGAGTTTGCTATGAAAAATCGAGATGAAACGACTAAGCAAATTACCGCTTTAATTCAAAATATTGAATTAATGGACAAAGAAGCAACCTATGCCGTGGATTACAAATCAATACGTAGCAAAGCAATGTTACAGGCGATCTTCGAGGAGTATCCATCACATGTCATAGCGCCGCAAAGAGTCTTATATCGAAGCGTTAAGTTATTACCGAGTGACTTAAAAATTCAGGTGACTTTAACGCGCTTGAAGACTCAAAAATGCGCACCAGCCCAGATTCATGTTCGGTTGAGGCAGCCAGACTGCTTTGCTGAGTCGATGCGTTTGAAGCAAGTAGCTTACAAGTCTCGTTTGGTAGGAGAGCAATAATGTTTGACTTGACTAAAGCATTAACAACAAAGGCCAAGCCAGTTCAGACCGGAACGCCAGGTTTTGCCGGATGTACTCTGTTTTATCAATCTCAAGAGTGTTTAGACCTAGTTCAAGAAGTTTTTCGATTTGAAGGATGGAATGATCTTGCATGCGTTAAAGCCGGTTTAACCAAACTGACAGAGCAACAAAGTAGCCAAATTGTGATTCTTGAGCTTAATGAGTCAAGCAATGTTGTTGAAGACGCAAAGTCTTTTGCTAGCACTGTGCCCACACATAAAGGGGTGGTGGTGATTGGTAAAGAAGATGCCATTTCTACACTTCGTTCTCTCAAGGACATGGGCTTCTATTACGTTTTCTGGCCAGTGAATAAACAGGAATTTGCTGATTTCTTAAACCACGTGAGCAAGAACCTTAAAACTTTCTCTGGTGTGAGCGAGAAACGAAAAGCAAAGCGCGTTGCGATTGTTGGTGCCAAAGGTGGCGTAGGTGCGTCGTTTATCACAACTGAGTTGGGCTCACTATTATCGACGCAAGGCTCAGACACGATTCTCGTCGATCATCAATATGCGGATACTAATATTGATGTATTGCTTGGGCTCAAAGACTTTAAGCCGCGAACCATTGATGAATTCACAGCGCCATTGCATGAAATGGATGACGAAGGGGCGTTGAGCTATTTAATCAATGCTCGCAAAAATTTACGTCTGTTGGCGATTGATGGCGATATGAGCCAAAACGATGTTCTTAATTACAACCAAACCTTATGTGAACTGTTAGCGCGTAATGCCAATTTCATTATTGAAGACTTTTCTGGTGGTGTGGATTTCAAGGTAGAGCCTCAACTATTGGTAGAAAACTTTGATGTGGTTGTATTGGTGTTCGACGCATCTGTCTCTTCAGTTAGAAGTGCAAAAAGACTGTTTGAGAAGGTGTCCAACTTACAACTCACGTTATCGTCGCGCACTCGCGTCATTACTGTGGTGAACTATCACCGCCCTGAAAACGCTTACGTCTTACAAAGCCCCGATCTTGCGAAGTATTTAGGCGCTGAAGTTGACCTCGAAATCGATTATTGCAAAGCATTGGCACACATTATTATCGATGGAAAACGTGGCCATAAGCATGATCGCCACATAAGTCGTTCTATGGAACAACTTGTGAAACTGATTAATGGTCAGCCTATGGACCAGAAGAGAATGAACTCTTGGTTTAAAAAGGTGCGTGTTAAATGAGTTCTAACAAAGATTTATACCTCGCGTTTCGTGGCCAGATATTCGAAGCCTTAGATGCAGAGGCGGTTCAGAAAATGAGCCGACGAGATCTTGAATCTCAGATACAAGCAGCTGTTGATCTATTGGCGAATAGCTATCAAAGACCGATTACTTCAATGATGAAGTCGGGGTTGGTAAAAAGCCTGATCGATGAACTGTTTGGTTTGGGGCCTTTGCAACCTTTGGTAGAAGACCAGTCCATTTCCGACATCATGGTGAATGGGCCCAACAACATCTTTTTTGAACGACACGGCAAGGTGCAAAAATCTGAAGTATCGTTTGTGAATGAAGAGCAGTTGCTAGCCATTGCCAAGCGGATTGCGTCACGTGTCGGGAGACGTGTAGATGAACTTTCTCCGACGGTTGACGCCAGATTAGAAGATGGCAGCCGTGTGAACATAGTGATTCCCCCAATCGCGTTGGATGGCACATCGATCTCTATCCGTAAGTTCAGAGAGCAGAATATCGGCTTTGAAGATTTGATTGGCTTTGGCTCGATGTCTCCAGACATGGCGAGAGTGCTGATGATTGCTTCTCGTTGCCGTATTAATGTGTTGATTTCTGGTGGTACAGGCTCAGGTAAAACTACACTGCTCAACGCATTGTCTCAATATATCGCCGATGATGAACGTATCGTCACTATTGAAGATGCTGCCGAACTGCGTTTGCAACAACCCAATTTAGTTAGACTGGAAACGCGAACCTCAAGTGTTGAGCAAACCGGAGCGGTAACGCAGCGTGAGTTGGTGATCAACGCACTTCGTATGCGTCCAGACCGTATTATTCTTGGTGAGTGTCGTGGTTCTGAAGCGTTTGAAATGCTACAAGCCATGAACACGGGGCACGATGGGTCGATGTCGACATTGCACGCTAACACTCCACGTGATGCGATTGCTCGAGTGGAGTCGGTGGTCATGATGGCTAACTTAAACCAGCCTCTTAGTGCTATCCGCAGAACAATTGTGAGTGCAGTTCAAATGATTGTTCAGGTTAACAGGTTACGCGATGGGTCTCGTAAAATTACAAGCATCTCTGAAATCGTCGGCCTAGAAGGTGACAGTGTGGTGATGGAAGAGATCTATCGTTTTCGTTATGACGATGCCCACTATGGCGAATCAGTCAAAGGCGAATTCGTCACCGACGGTATTATGCAACGATCTGAGTTGGTGAAAAAAGCGCAGTTCTTTGGGCTCTATGAAGAGCTTAAAGCATCGTTTAAGGGGGCGTAGCATGCTTTGGCTTTCGTTGATCCTTTTTGCGGTTGTGCTGATTTTAGTCAGAGATTCAAAGGTAAAAAAAGTTAATCAGTTTTTTAATATTGAAGAAGTAGAAGCTGAAAATGTAAATGCCATTAACGTGAAGTCATTGGTACGTAAACATAACTTACAAAAGTTCAAAGAGTCCATTTCACCCACGCTAATGGTGTTGGGCCCACGTTCTTCTCTGTATATCACGCTATATATTTTGGGCTGCATCATCGCTTCTTGGTACATCGTTGTTGAGCTACTATCAATCTCCAATACGTGGTTGGTGCTGGGCTTATTTATTGTATTTAACTTATGTGGTTATCGGATCCTAGCTACAAAAAGACGTCGTGAATTTGAGAATACATTCCCAGATGCGTTGAACATTTTAATGAGTGCGGTGACTGCAGGTGACAGCTTAATGCAAGCCATCAGTTATGTCGGTGATGTTATGCACAACCAGATAGGCCGTGAATTTAAGCTCATGGGCGACCGACTTAAGTTGGGCGAGTCACCAGAAGTGGTGCTTCAACGATCGTGCAAAAACTACCCTTATCCAGAGTTTCTATTCTTTACCGTGACGATCCGGGCAAATATCGCTCGAGGTGGGCAGCTCAAAGGGGTGATGGCACGGCTGATTAGAGTGTTGGTAGACTCTCGAACATTAGAGAAAAAGAAAATGGCGATGACTTCGGAAGCTCGAGTTTCTGCCAAAGTCGTAGCATCTATTCCATTGATTTTTATGGTTATTCTCAACTACATCAATCCCGAGAATGTGAATTTTGTTCTCTACCATCCAGAGGGAAGAGTTGTACTGTTTTACGTGCTGGGTAGTGAGCTTTTGGGTTTATTTATTGTTTGGCTATTAGGGCGTGTTGATCTTTCGTGAGTGTTTTTTGAACAGCATGGTAAAGAGTTA
>NZ_JBFSPI010000086.1:0-23052 GCF_041464685.1 Vibrio sp. 10N.237.312.B06 | reverse complement strand
GCTACCGATGTATTGTTGAACGCGAAATGTACAGCAAAGATCAACACGCCCTAATGATTTTGTATTTCAAACTTACTCATACTCGATAGAGAACTTGCAGTGGCACGCATCACATGTTGATGATATATGTGCAGTCGCGAGTAACAATGCACTGTATGAGAGAGCCCCAAGTTTTCAGGACGAACTCGTGGAGTGGTCTAAGGTCATTTATTCCCCATTTCTTAAGTATTTGAATGAAGGGGCGAGCGATTCGGTTTCCTTTGATAAAATAATGAGTACATTAACAGAAGATGGAAAGTCTTTTAATTACTCCCAAACAACGTTTGTCGATTTTGAAGGTGAAGATTTTATTTCTGCAATGCAAGAAAAAGGCTTGGCTCCTGAAAATGCATATTTGTTTATTCAAGGACATAGCTATGCAGATAAAATTGAGAATCTTTGTAGATCACGCGTAGAAGATATTACAAAGCTAATTATAAGTGATCTAATAAAACGGCATGGTGAGAATGCGGGGCAGTTTATTGGTGAATATTGCAATGGTCGTTCAGAACCTCGTTTTTTAGTAAAAACTCAACCAATCACCTGTGACTATTGTATTCCGAAGATTGAGAAAGATATTCAGAATTTTGTTCAGACTTACCATAGTTGATATATATTTTTGAATGATGCAATGCTCCTATATTAGAAAACCTCGCCTAACCAGCGGTTTTTTTCGTTTCTACCGTTTATAACTGACAAAGCACCTCTTTCCATTGTGAAAGTCGGGTGCTTTTTTGTGGGAGTCATATGCAAGATAAACTCAGCTCATTCTCTTCATATCTCACTAGTGGCTTACTAGCTCTTACCAGGGCATTCAGTATCCAAGACTGGGCAGTGGTGATTGGTGTGGTGATGGCATTTGTCACTTACTCCACCAACCGTAGCATTAAACTCAAACGATAACGTCTAAATACTCTAACGGTACTTGGACGAAAGGGCACTACTACCAGAGCGGAACAAGCCTGTTTGAATGTTCAACAGATGGTGTTAATTGGTCTAAAGAAAGTTGCCAATAGAACGAAACTAGGCAGCTATTACTTACTTCATAACAAAAAAATCCAGTGCCTACAAGGCACTGGATTTTTAGTTTTAGCTGACCGTTATTTAGCTTTGGTTTACCGAAAGAGCCTAAGCGATCTCAATCTTCTCAGCTTGGTTCTGCTCTACCATTGATAGTGCTAGCGCTTCTGCAGCCTTAATGCCGTCGATACCAGCAGACAGGATGCCGCCTGCGTAGCCTGCACCTTCACCTGCCGGGAAGAAGCCCTTAAGGTTGATGCTTTGGAAGTCTTTGCCACGTTTGATGCATACAGGAGAAGACGTACGAGTTTCAACACCGGTTAGTAGGCCATCTGGCGTAGAGAAACCTTTGATCTTCTTCTCGAACGCTGGGATTGCTTCACGAATCGCTTCGATAGCAAAATCAGGCAGCGCTTTTGAAATATCAGTCAGGTGGATACCCGGCGTGAATGACGGTTGTACTTCACCGATTTCACTTGGATCGCGACCTTTCAGGAAGTCACCGATTTTCTGTGCAGGGGCATCGTAATTCTCGCCACCTAGAACATAAGCCGCACTTTCTAATTCACGCTGTAAACGGATACCTGCTAGTGCATCACCTGGGTAATCGCGTTCAGGGTCGATCCCCACAACGATGGCGCTGTTTGCGTTACGTTCTGCACGAGAATATTGGCTCATGCCGTTAGTTACTACGCGACCTTCTTCAGAAGTCGCTGCAACCACAGTGCCACCTGGGCACATACAGAAGCTGTATACAGTGCGGCCATTCTTACAGTGGTGTACGAGTTTGTAGTCCGCAGCACCTAGGATAGGGTTGCCCGCGTTCTTACCGAAGCGAGCTTCATCGATCATCGCTTGTTTATGTTCGATACGGAAACCAACAGAGAAAGGCTTAGCTTCCATGTAAACGCCACGTTCGTGCAGCATTTCAAACGTATCACGAGCACTGTGGCCAACAGCCAGTACTACGTGACGAGATTTAATCTCTTCACCGTTAGAAAGCGTCAAGCCAGTGATTTGACCGTCTTCCATGTGAACGTCATCAACGCGAGTGCTGAAACGGATTTCGCCACCTAGCTCAATGATAGAAGCACGCATCTTTTCGATCATGGTAACCAGTTTAAAGGTACCGATGTGTGGCTTACTTACGTATAGGATTTCTTCAGGTGCGCCAGCAGCTACGAATTCTTCGATTACCTTACGGCCGTAGTGCTTTGGATCTTTAACTTGGCTGTATAGTTTACCGTCAGAGAATGTACCTGCGCCACCTTCACCGAACTGTACGTTTGATTCAGTGTTCAGTGTGCGCTTACGCCAGAAACCAAAGGTATCTTTCGTACGTTCACGAACTTCTTTACCACGCTCAACGATGATTGGGTTGAAGCCCATTTGAGCAAGCACTAGGCCAGCGAATAGACCACATGGGCCAAAACCGATAACCACAGGGCGCTCAGTTTGGTTCGCAACCGCTTTAGCCACGAATTTGTACTCCATGTCAGGAGTCACCTTTACGTGCGGGTCGCTAATGAATTGCTCTAACAATTCAGCTTCGTTTTCAACGAGAACATCAAGTGTGTAGATAAGTAAGATTTTTGATTTCTTACGAGCATCATAGCCACGTTTAAAGATATTAAAAGAAAGTACCTGATCAGAATTAATGCCAAGCTTCGCTTCAATAGCGTCTTGAATGGCTGATTCTTCGTGGTCTAGAGGGAGTTTAATTTCGGTTAAACGTATCATTTCGATGTCTCGTCTTTATAGGTGTCTTAGCTAGACCGCTTCTAAACGCAGAGTTTGATGAAAACGCTGATGTTGAAAGAAGCGATAAGCTCACAATGGCGCGCATTTTACGAGAAATTGATTTATCTGTCATACTAATTTGGAAACATGGAGCAAATAGACACGATATTAGAGCCGTATGATGTTGAATTTTGCCTTGGGATGAGTATTATCCTCCATTCTTCAATTTTGACTAACTTATAGAGCAGAGCATCATGGCATTTGTCGTAGGCGATAACTGTATTCAATGTAAATACACAGACTGTGTGGCGGTATGCCCCGCAGATGCGTTCCATGAAGGCCCGAATTTCATGGTAATCAACCCAATCGAATGTATTGATTGTGGTTTATGTGTACCTGAATGCGATGCTCAAGCGATCTTCCAAGAAGATGATCTGCCAGAAGATCAAAAGATCTTTATTGAAGTGAATGCCGAGCTTGCCGAAATCTGGCCGGTACAAACTGAAGTCAAAGCACCGATGGATGAAGCTGAAAAGTGGAATGGTGTCGCTGATAAGTTGGCAATGCTAGAAAAGTAATTGTTGAAAAGAACTCAAATAAAAAGGCGTACTGATTTAATCAATACGCCTTTTTTAATATCTGAGCAGTGTCGACTGGCTCGTTAGCTTATGAAATTTAGCTATGCTGACGACGCATGTTGTCGAGAATAATACCTGTCGCCATTGCTACATTCAGAGACTCTGCGCCACCGAATGCTGGAATCGTAATCTTGTCTGTCACGAATTTAGCGGCGTGTTCACGAATACCGTGAGACTCACTGCCCATCAGTAAAATACCGTTGGCAGTAAATTCCGTCTTATGAACACTTTCACCTTCTAAGAACGCTCCGTAAACAGGCAGGTTCGCTTGCTCTAAGTATTCAGGTAAGTCTGTTTGGCTTACGTGTACTCGGCCAAAGCTGCCCATGGTCGCGCTGATCGTTTTCGGGTTGTATGGGTCTGCACAATCGCTGCTCGCAACGATATGCTCAATGCCATACCAGTCTGCTACGCGAATAATCGTACCTAGGTTGCCCGGATCAGATACACCATCCAGTGCAATCATTAACCCAGTAGCTTTTGGTAATTCAAACGTTGGGATCTCAACAACAGCAATCGCCGCATTGTTACTCACCAAAGTACTCGCTTTGGTTAGGTCATCAAGCGAGGCTTCAACACAATCAAACTCAAACAGTGACGCGTGATTTTCAGATAAGAAATCAGCCGTAGCAAAGACGTTCTTTACGACTAAGTCACTATTGAACAGCTCAAGTACGTTTTTTTCACCTTGAACTAGAAACAGGCCGTGGGCTTTACGTTGTTTCTTTTGGCCCAAAGCACGAAGGAGTTTTAATTGGTTTTTTGAAATCATGTTTTTATCCTAGATATAAGCCCGCGCATTATAGAGCAAAGGTTGGATAACCAAAAGCGTGATAACTCAATGCGATCCACTAAAAAGCAAAAGCAACCCACTTAAAAAATAAAAGCGCACTAAATAGCGCGCTCTTATCTGATTTAATCATCTAACATTAAGCTGAACCCAAGATTAGCTGACCTGTATGATTAATATGGGGCAGGGTAGCGCTTAAACACTGTGTTGATATCGGTAAGGATCTCTTCTGACAACGGTTTGCTGAACGCTGCTACGTTCTCTTTCAGTTGTTCCATGGTGGTTGCGCCAATAATAGTGGAGGTGACACCATCAACTTGATTACACCACGCTAAAGCTAGTTGGCTCGGTGTAAATCCGTGAGCGTTCGCCACTTCGACATATCCTTTTACGGCTTCATTGGCAGACTCAGTGTCGCGGAAAATGCCTTTACGCTGCATGTAAGTCCAACGGCTTCCTTCTGGTCTCGCACCATCAATGTATTTGCCACTCAGCATGCCCGCAGCTAACGGTGACCATGGTAGGTAGGCGACGTCTTCGTGCACACAGTTTTCAATCAAATAAGGCCAGTCTTTCGCGTGCAGCAGGCTAAATTCATTCTGAATAGAGACCATTCGCGGTAAATCATGCTTCTCACTGAGTTTAAGGTAAGTGTTAATGCCCCAAGTGGTGTCATCAAACAAACCAACATGACGGATTTTTCCGGCTTTAATGCAGCTCGCTAGTGCTTGGAGGATCTCTAGCATCTCCGCTTCATGCTGCTTTCGGTCGATATCACTGAATCGAATATGATTCGGGAAATGCTTGCCAAAGTGAGGCGTCGTTCGGTTTGGCCAATGCAGTTGGTAAAGGTCGATATAGTCCGTTTGTAAACGCGCTAGTGAAGCGTCAACCGCTGCAATTACAACTTCCCCCGTGATTGGCCCACCATCTCGAACCCAAGGCAATCCCGGACCTGCAATTTTGCTGGCGATGATGACTTCTTGGCGGCGCTGCGGATTGCGAGCTAACCAGTTACCTATGATTGCTTCCGTTTTACCGTAGGTGTCTGGAGACGGTGGTACTGCGTACATCTCTGCGGTATCGATAAAGTTAATACCTTGGCTTAGCGAGTATTCGATTTGTTGGTCAGCTTGTTGTTGCGTATTTTGCAGCCCCCAAGTCATGCTGCCAAGGCAGATTCGGGAAACGGGAATTTGACTACTTCCTAGTTTTGAGTATTCCATTAAATTCGGGGTTCCTGTAGTGAGGCTCGTTAGTGCTCGCAGTGTGGATATTGAAAAAGGGCGAGTGAGGAATGAAAACGAATATAAATTATTAGCACAAAATGGCAACACAGGGTATGGCTTGGGCAAGTTTAGTGAATCATTTCTCATTGCAACAAATGAGTCTGCTTGATGATTGAGAAGCAACATACAAAAGACGCGATAGATAACAAGGTGTTAATAGATCAGGCGCCTGAATGAAGCTGCATTGGGATAGGAGAAAGGTTCAGAGACAAAAGAGCTCTACATCAACGAGAAGTAGAGCTCTTTTTTAGGGGTTCTATAAACAAGTTCTGAGTATTGATTAAGTTACGAGGTCGCGTTGGTGTCAAAACCACCTTGAGATTGCGCCTGTCTTAGAGCTTCCTGCCTTTGAACTTCTTTCTCAGTTAATACTGGTTGAAGCGTTTCCTCAGAGGCTTGAGGAGAGAAAATGAAATATTTATTAATCGTCATAACTGTGTCTCTGTGTAACGTATGACAGATTCTGCATCAAGGATAAATTGTGATCATCATCCACTTTGTACTTTTTTTAGGCTGAGAGCGGAGGGCGTAGAATGCGTACAAAGCGATCGCTTATCATCCGTATGCAATGTTGAACTGACGAAACCCTCTGTTTTCAAGTATAGGAAGCGCATCTAATTTCGCACAACAATGATTTAGAGCAATTACATACATGGTCAGGGGCGTAAGATGAAAAGCCTCGCGACTGACTCTGCGTACGTATTTGTCTAAAAATACATCGCTTATCTATCTTAATAATTAGGTCAGTAAATCAATTACTTAATCCATGGTGAGATGAATTATGGAAAAGCTTGTAGAACGTTTCCTGAATTACGTTACTTTTGATACTAAATCCGATCCTTCTAATCAGCAATGCCCAAGTTCACCGGGTCAAATCACGTTTGCTGAAGCCTTAAAGTCAGAATTGATCGCATTAGAGTTAGTTGATGTTTCTTTAGATGAAAATGGCTATTTGATGGCGAAATTGCCGTCGAATGTCGATTATCCAGTGCCTGCCATTGGCTTTGTGGCGCATATGGATACCGCTCCTGATGCTTCAGGAGCAAATGTGAAACCACAAGTGATTAAAGATTACCAAGGTGGAACGATTGAATTAGGTGAAAGTGGCGAGAGTTTGAACCCAAGCCAATACCCAGACCTTGATTCTTTACATGGTCACGACCTTATTACGACTGACGGCACAACTCTGCTTGGTGCCGATAACAAAGCGGGCATCGCTGAAATCATCAGTGCGATTGCTTACCTGAAAGCGAATCCAGACATCAAACATGGCGACATCTGCATTGGTTTCACACCGGATGAAGAGATTGGCCGCGGTGCGAACCTGTTTGACGTTGAAAAATTTGGCGCCGAGTGGGCGTACACCATCGATGGTGGGCCAGTAGGGGAGTTGGAATTTGAGAACTTTAATGCCACGAGCGCTGATGTTATCTGTCATGGCGTGAACGTTCACCCAGGTACCGCCAAAGGTAAAATGGTGAACTCAATGAACATTGCAGCGCAATTCCAACTGATGATGCCTGCGCAAGAAACACCAGAGTGCACAGAAGGTTATGAAGGTTTTTACCACCTGAAGTCGGCTGAAATGGGGGTGGCTCGCTCTGAACTGGGATACATCATCCGTGATTTTGAACGTGAGGGTGTAGAAGCGCGTAAGGCATTCATGCAACAGAAAGTGGATGAGCTGAATGAGCGTCTTGAGAAAGGCCGTGTTGAGCTGGTGCTAACCGATAGCTACTTCAATATGAAAGAGATGGTTGAACCGCATCAACATATTATTGAATTAGCGAAGCAAGCGATGATTGAGTGCGATGTTGAGCCAATGATCAAGCCTATCCGAGGTGGTACAGACGGTGCTCGCTTATCTTTCATGGGGCTACCGTGTCCGAATATCTTTACTGGTGGCTACAACTTCCACGGTATTCACGAGTTCATTACCATTCAAGGCATGGAACAAGCGGTAGAAGTGATCGTGAAACTCTCTCAACGTACCGCTATTCACTATCAAAAATAGCCGCCTAAAACGCGATATATCTTTGTATTTTTGAGAGTATTCATTAATACTCTCTTTAAGCATAAGGGAGTACGCGATGAAAAAGTTAGTTTTACTTTGCACCCACTTAGCCGTGGGTGCTTTTGGTTTTGGGCTTGGTGTCTATGCACTACCTATCTTGATTGAGCCTGATTCTCCTTCCTCAAGTTCTGTTGAAGCGATCAGTCAGCAGGCGATCTATACAGGTGAGTTCACCAAAGACCGACAAGACAGTGACTTTTTGCATTGGGGAGAGGGCATCGTCTCTGTCTCTGAAAGTGCGATAGCTTTTGAAGGTGAATTGGCGCCGGGGCCGGATTATAAGGTTTACCTATCACCTAAGTTTATTGAAACCGAACAGGCATTCAATGACAGCAAGAGTGAGTTACTGAGAGTCGGAGATGTAAAAACATTCGACCGATTTATGGTTAACCTCCCAGAAGGTACTGATCTTAATCGATTTAATACCGTTGTGATTTGGTGTGAAACTTTTGGCCAATTTATTACTTCTGCCAAGATAAAATGATAGCCTTACTAGGGCGTGTTGATCTTTCGAACAAAATTTAACCGCGAAAGGTCAACACGCCCTAATAGCTGATAAAAGCATGAAAAGGAGCGCTCTATTTTTGAGTGCTTTTTTATAATGCGTTTATTGGATTGAGTCAGTCGCTGTAAAGCTCATCGCTTTAATGCTCGTCGTTATAAAGCTTAATTGTTGTAATACAAAGGAATAAATAATGGAAAAGATGTGGCAAGTAATAGATTTCTTACTCGCTAATAAGTTTATTTTTAGTGTGCTGATCATCTGCATTATATTAATAATCCGACGAATCACTTTGTCTCGAATCCGTGGTGATGTCGCTTTTCTTAGTGAAGACCAACGTAACTGGATGTCACGTACCAAAAACGGCACATTCGCGATTATTGTTGTGACGTTATTCGTGCTGTGGAAATCCGAAATCAGCGAATTTGCGCTGTCTGTTACCGCTATTGCGGTTGCGATAGTCGTGGCTTCAAAAGAGATCATTCTCTGTTTTACTGGCTCTATTCAGCGTGCGAGTTCTCGCTCATTTCGAATTGGTGATTGGATTGAAGTGGGCAAAATCAGCGGTGAGGTGATTGAGCACAACTTGATGGCGACTGTGATTCAAGAAATCGATTTGTATCATGGGCAATATCACTTCACTGGCAAGACTGCCACGCTGCCTAATAGCATGTTCTTCACTTATCCGGTAAAGAACCTCAACTTCATGAAGCGCTATGTTTATCATAACTTTTTTGTGACGGTGAAAGACTTTGTAAACCTATACCCTATGGTGCCGGGTCTTATCGTGAAAATTGAAGAGCATTGTGAAGAGTTTATCGATGTTGCCCGTCGTTACAATGGTGTGATTGAGAAGCACGCTGGCGTTGACCTTCCTGGCTCTGAACCGCACATTCATATCACGAGCAGCTCAACGGGTGAGCAAGAAGTCCACTTTATGATCTTCTGCCCGACAGAGAAAGCGATTCACCTTGAACAGGATATCCGTAAAGATTTCATGGAAGCTTACGCGTTGGCATTTCCCTCAAGTGACTAATACGATGCTGGAAGCTAACAAGTCCGAATAAAAAGAAAGCCGAGAGCGATAATATCGACTCTCGGCTTTTTTGTATTTGAGATCTAGACTTAGACTTTGAGACCTAGCGTTAGAGATTAATCTAGGTCAGCGAGTGGCAACCAGTCTACTTCTACACCAGCTTGCTCAAACATATCTTGGCTTATCTTGATCTTATCTCCCCAGCGAGAAAGGAAATCTTCACTTTGCTCTGGGCAATGTACCGCTGAAATTCCCGTTTGGATGATTTTTGCTGCACAGTTCGGACAAGGGAAGTGAGTGACCCAAACTTCACAACTGTCTAAATCACGTTTAGCAAACAAGATTGCATTTTCTTCAGCGTGAAGTGTCTTGAGGTATTTCATCTCGCGATCGTCAGTATCCGCACTATCAGACACGCCATGTGGGTAGCCATTAAAGCCAACTGAAACAATACGGTTGTGCTTAGTGATGACGGCGCCGACTTGAGTTGAAGGATCTTTACTCCAAGAACCGACCAATTCCGCCATTTGATAGAAACGTTTAGCCCATTTTGAAATCATGAGAATTCCTTAACAATTAAATGTGAATGCTTATCTGTCTGACAATACATGATGTTAGACAATATCCATAGAGAACAAAAGCTGAGAGGTTGATTTACTTAGAAATTGTAACGCGTTTGTAATTACTTTATAAGCACTTAGTTTCAATTAACATATTGATACACTTTGGTTCGTTATAATTGATATTCCTCGGACAATAGTAACGGGTGTGTTACGTAAATTTTATACTGTTCAAATACTAACAAGTGACGGTATAACCATGCGTAAAAAGTTGATCCTTACGGCTCTTGCAAGCTCTCTTATTCTTGCTGGATGTGGGCAAGATGCTCAAAATGCCAAGCAAGCGCCTCTACCTCTCGTAGCTGTACAGGATGTTAGCGTTGTTTCTCACCAGCAAAGTAAGTCGTACATCGGTCGTATTGAAGCCGTTGAAGACACGGCTATCACAGCGCAGGTTTCTGGCTATCTACAAAGCCGTCATTTCAATGAAGGTCAAATGGTCGAAAAGGGCCAATTACTGTACTCCATTGAACCCTCTTCATTTGAAGCTGAAGTAGCAAGCGCAAAAGCGTCTGTTGCTCAAGCGAACGCGAACCTTAAAAAAGCCGAGCTTGATTTTAACCGAGGTAAGAACCTTCTCCCTAAGGGGAGTATTTCTCAATCGGAATTTGATGCATTGACAGCAAACTTATTGGGTTCTCAGGCACAGCTTGAAGCAAGTCAAGCGCAGCTCAATGCAGCCAATGTTCAGCTTTCTCATACCAAAATTATTGCGCCTTTCTCTGGACGAATTAGTGACACCAAAGTGAGCACGGGTGACTTGGTTTCACCGTCGTCAGGTGTATTAACTACGTTGGTTAGCCTAGATCCAATCCATGCATCGTTCAGCATCAGTGAGCGTGAGCGTATTGAGCTGGGTATGGATCGCATCGAAGGCGACGGCAGCAGCGATTCTGCAGGTGTTGAAGTTCAGATCATGCTTGAGAATGGTGAAGCGTTCGAACATCTAGGTCAGCTTGATTTCTTGGGTAACCGTATCAACCTCAATACTGGTACGATCGCGATGCGTGCAATTGCTGATAACCCGAACCAGCAATTACTTCCAGGCCAACACGTTCGCGTTGATCTACGTGAAAAGCAATCTATTGATGTTGTGACTATTCCGCGTCGTGCGGTTCAAACCGACCTAGAAGGTGACTTTGTGATGGTATTGGTTGAAGGTGAAGCCGCACCAGTTGCTGAGCGCAGAAACATTGAGATGGGGCGACAAGTTGAAGGTGGTGTGATCGTTCATTCTGGTCTAGAGAAGAACGACGCAGTGATCACTCAAGGCCTACAGCGTGTACGTAATGGTATGTCTGTTCGTATTCAAGCTTCTGCTGAACAAGCTGAGTAAGGGGGCTATTTATGTTAAGTCGTTTCTTTATTCAAAGGCCTAAGTTTGCCCTTGTCATATCCATAATATTAACGCTGGCGGGTGCGATCTCTCTCGCTATTTTACCAGTGGCCGAATATCCAAAAATTAGCCCACCATCGGTCAGTGTGTCGGCATTCTACACGGGTGCCAGTGCTGAAGTGGTGGAACAGGCGATAGCCGACCCCATAGAGACATCGGTGAATGGCGTAGAAGATATGATCTACATGTCTTCTAAAAGTGCTAATGATGGTTCATACAACCTTAATGTGACCTTTGATGTCGGTACTGATGCAGATATGGCTCAGGTCAACGTTCAGAACCGCGTTGCTCAGATCGAATCGAAACTTCCACAAGAAGTAAGAATGGTGGGTGTAACGGTCAAGAAGCGTTCTCCTGACTTGCTGATGGTCTTGAACTTCTACTCGCCGAACGGAGAGTACAACGACCAATTCCTGATCAACTACGTGAACTTAAACATTAAAGACCAATTAGCTCGTGTAAAGGGCATCAGTGAAGTTAACGTGTTGGGTGGTGGTGAATACGCGATGCGTGTTTGGTTAGATCCTGAAAAAATGGCTAACCTCAATATAACTACCTCTGATGTGAATCGCGCTTTGGCGGAGCAGAACGTTCAAGTCGCAGCTGGCCGTATTGGAGCAGCGCCTTATAACAACGCGCAAGAAGTGCAATTCAACTTGGTAACAAAAGGCCGATTAGAAACGGCTGATGAATTTGAAAATGTAGTGCTTCGTGCAAATCAAGACGGTTCAACGGTTTATTTAAAAGACGTTGCACGTGTTGAGCTAGGTAAAAAGTTCTACGAGGGTAACGGTAAATACCGTGGTCAAGACGCTTCAATCGTAACGCTGTCTCTTCAGTCAGACGCTAATGCGCTGGAAAGTGGTAAAGCAGTCATGGCGATGCTAAACAACCTAAGCAAAAACTTCCCTGAAGGCGTTGCTTACGAGGCGAGTTATGACACCACACTTTTTGTTGCTGAGTCGATTAAAGGCGTAGTTAAAACACTCATCGAAGCAATTTTGCTGGTTATCGCAGTAACGTACTTGTTCTTGGGCAGTGCCCGTGCAACCTTGATTCCGGTGGTTGCGATTCCGGTATCTTTGATTGGTACTTTTGCGGTCATGCAGATGACCGGCTTTACCATCAACACAGTAACCCTGTTTGGTTTGATTTTGGCGATTGGTATCGTAGTAGATGATGCGATCTTGGTTATCGAGAACGTAGATACTACGATGGCCAAAGATCCTACCATTTCACCGCGAAAAGCAACGCTTATCGCAATGAAAGAAGTCACGGGGCCAATTGTTACCTCAACCTTGGTTCTGTTAGCGGTATTCATCCCAGTAGCGATGCTGCCAGGTATTACCGGCATCATGTATCGTCAGTTCGCTCTGACTATCTGTATCGCGGTTGTGATCTCTTCTATTAACGCTCTAACGCTGTCGCCAGCATTGTGTTCATTGGTTCTTAAGCAGGGCGGTGGTAACACAGCACGTTGGTACCAAGCGTTTAACCGTGGTCTTGAATCAGTAACCAACAAATACGGTCAAATTGCAGGCTTCCTTGTGAAAAAGGGTGTTCTGCTATTTACCTTCTTTGTTGTGGCGCTAGCGGCGGTAACTTACTTCGCGAAAACCACGTCGACGGCTTTCGTACCTCAAGAAGATAAAGGCATTTTGCTGGTTAACGTGCAGCTTCCTGACGCGGCATCGCTGTCTCGTACAGAAGATGTGACAGAGCAGTTACTAGAGATGGTTGAGCAAGAGCCGGGCGTTGATGGTGTGACACTGGTTAACGGCTATGCATTCATGACGGGCGCTTCAGCTTCGAATGGTGCGTCGATGTTCATCAAGCTCCACGATTGGGACATGCGTAACGCACTGGACGGTCAACATTCAGCGCAAGCTATCTCACAACGTATTAACGGCCGAGCGGCAACAGAACTGCCTCAGGCGATTGTATTTGCAATGGGACCTCCAGCCGTACCGGGCATGGGTGCTGCGTCTGGTTTTGAGTTTGTTCTCGAAGATACATTAGGTCGCAGCCGCACTGATCTGGCGATGGTAATGAATGACGTGATTGCTGAGGCAAACAAACAGCCTGAGATTTCACATACCTTCAGTACCTTCCGCGCCAATGTACCTCACTACTATGTCGATATTGACCGTGAGAAAGCGCAACAGCTAGGCATTCCCCTATCGGAAATATTCCAAACGCTACAAGGGAATCTTGGGTCAATGTACGTGAATGACTTCACCATGTTTGGTAAGAATTTCCGTGTCACCATGCAAGCGGACAGTGAACACCGTAGCAGCATGGATGACCTACAACGATTCCACGTGCGTTCGTCTAATGGCGAGATGATCCCGTTAAGCACATTGGTGACTTACGATCAGATCTTTGAACCAGACGTAGCATGGCGTTACAACATGTACCGCAGTGCGGTGATTCAAGGCCAACCAGCACCGGGTTACTCAAGCGGTGATGCGATTGCTGCAATGGAACGTGTCGCAGCTGACGTGCTGCCTCAAGGCTACCAGTACGAATGGACAGGCATGGCTTATCAAGAAGTATTGGCAGGCAACCAAGCGATCTTTGCTTTTGCACTGGCTCTGATCTTCATTTATCTGTTCATGGTGGCGCAGTACGAGAGTTGGACAATCCCTATAGCGATTATCTTAGTGGTACCGGTTGCAACCTTAGGTTCTTTCTTGGCGCTGAACCTGACAGGCACACCGCTGAATCTCTATGCACAAATTGGTTTGGTTCTCTTGATAGCTTTGGCCGCGAAGAACGCAATCTTGATTGTGGAATTCGCAAAGGTTGAGCGTGAAGAGAAAGACGCACCGATTGAAGATGCGGCGGTGAAGGGCGGTACGCTGCGTTTTCGTGCTGTGAACATGACGTCTTGGTCATTCATTTTAGGTATATTCCCGCTTATCTTCGCTGCGGGTGCTGGTCACGTGAGTCAAAACTCATTGGGTATTTCTCTGATTGGTGGCCTGCTATGTGTGTTGTTAGCGGGTACGTTCCTAATCCCTGGCTTCTATGCATTCGTGCAACGTAAGCGTGAGAAGGCACACGGTGGCAATACCAAGTTGATTCCACTGGACGATGAATAGAGAAGTTAGTGTCTTGTAGGATGAGCCCTTTACAAGGTTTCTCCTTGGTAATTAATTTCTTGTAAAAACGAAGGCTTAGCATTGTGCTAAGCCTTTTTTATTCCACTTGTGAATAAAGAATCTGTTTATATAATGAAATGTTTATTATAAGGTAGAGTTAATACTCCAATTAAAGATCTCCAATAAAATGGTGTTTTATTCTTAGGTTGTTGTTTTTGTTGGATATATAAGTGTTCGGCTAACACTTGTATGCTCGAAAGTATTTGCACAATAGTGTGAAGTGTTTCAAAATTACCAAGTTATATTGAAATATTTTGTGCATTGAGGTTCTTATGAAAGTCATTGATTTATTTAAACACCGAGGCGACAGCGTGTCTTCGCAACACTCAGAGTTTATGCAATGGATGTCTCCAGCTCTTAGAGATTACTGGGGAGACTTTCTGAATCGCACGCAAAATAGTCATTTCTTTGCGTGGGTTCGTGATCACCACAAACCTGCTGTCAATGAAGATGCGCCAGAGATGCCTGTCGAACCACAGATCGTACTTAAGCCAGAAGCACAACTTGTATTTGATGAGCTTGAACAGCAGATCGGTGAAGTGATCCATACTGGTGATTGGATCAATGTAAGCCAAGACAGAATCAACCAGTTTGGTCTCGTTACTGAAGACATGCAGTGGATTCATACAGAGCCTTCTAAGGCTGAAACAGATTCTCCGTTCAAAACAACCATTGCACATGGTTTTCTGACTTTGTCTCTGCTTCCTCGACTGACAGACAGTGTTGATCCTGACAAATCTCAATTCCCAACGGCGAAGATGGTTGTAAACATTGGTCTTAACCAAGTACGTTTCCCATACCCTGTAAAATCGGGCAGTAACGTTCGCGCAAAAAGTACGCTAACAAAAGTAACGCCAATTAAGAAAGGCCTAGAGATTGAACGCGAAATCCGTGTAGAAATCGAAGGCATCCGTCGTCCTGGTGCTGTGATTGTTTCGGTGATTCAACTTCACTTCTAGAGCTTTTTTATAAGTAGAATTGCTTTTAGCGAAGATTATAGATTCAAAAAAAGAGAGAGCTTAAGGCTCTCTCTTTTTGTTTTTGTCTATCAAGGCGATATCATCAGCATCCTAACAACATCACAAAAGTCGTTATCTTACTTGATACGCGTGTAGTTACTTAATGTGTTTGTAGCTACTTAATGCGTTTATAGTTACTTGATGCGCGTGTAGCCGTACTCTTCGATAAGATCTTGCCCTTGTTTTGACTTCACGAACTTAATGAAATCTTTGCTCTCGTCAGAAACTGATTCAGTTTTGTGCAGCAATAAGAATGGGCGAGCCAATTCATAACTGTGGTTGGCGATGTTCTTAGATGTCGGCTCAACGCCTTCAAATGTGATTGCTTTGATCGAACGGTCGATAGAGCCAACAGAGATGAATCCAATCGCATGTGGGTTATGGTTAACAATCGTTTTTACCATGCTGTTGCTGTTTACAACCAAGTTATTTGGGTTGATGTCAGACACTAGACGGTCGTTAATGATTTTTGTCAAACCAAGTAAGCTCTCGAAGCTGTAACGTGAACCAGAAGAAGCTTCACGAGTTACAACTGCGATAGGTTGATCCGCACCACCTATGGCTTTCCAGTTTGTGATTTTTCCTTTGTAGATATCGAATAGCTGTTCACGTGTAACGTTGCTTACACCGTTTGAACGGTTAGTCACGACGGCTAGGCCGTCAAAGGCAATTGGAAATACCTTCAATTTTTCGCCCTGTTCGCGGTCAGTTAAGTAACGTGAGCTCATACCAATATCAGCGACACCTTTATTGACCATGGTAATACCCGCTGTAGAACCGATGCCCTGAACCGCAATATAGTTATCAGGGTGAGTCTTGTTGTACTCCTCAGCCAATACATCCATCACACGTGATACCGAAGTGGAGCCCGAAATATTGGTTTCTTGTGCAAAAGCAGCGTGAGAAGACAGGGCTAAGGATAAAAGAGAGGCAAGCGCGACTCGTAACATAAACAACTCCTAATTAATAACATTTGCCGGCTATGATAGGTCGGTTATATGACAATTTTGTGAAATTCTATCCGCTCAATGTGTCGCTATTAGCTTGATGAGTGAAAGCTAGTTGGGTTTACAAAAGCAGGATTCGTTTCTGGGAGCAGGACGGATATTTTGTTTGCACTAGTTCGCTAAAATGTTGGTTGAGTCCTAAGCTAAACAAAGGAATTCACTACTTAGAAGTTTCTATGAAGTTACAAGGGGTGTTATGTCCGTCATTCATATCGAACTGAATCGTCTTTTAATTGGAGCTGAGAAGCTCTGTACATCTAGAAATCGCAGTTTACCTGTCGAGCTAGGCAAATCCCTTTATGAAGAGTGTGAGGGTGGTGTGCTGTTTTCTCAGGCTCATTATCTGCTCGACTCATCTCATAGCGATTACACAAATGAGATCGCCTGCGTTAGTTTTGATGAGTCACTGTCATGTTGGTTGGTAATGGTGCCGTTAGAAGGTGATGTAGAAACCGATTCAGTAAATTGGGGGCCTTATCCTTACTTACCTCAATCGAAGGATCTTGATGCTATTTTGTCTGAAATAGAAAAAGACCCTAAATCGTACTTCTGGTCGTGATTATTCTGTTGAGATGTTTGCGAGGGGCTTGATACCTAAAACGAACAACTTTTTTTTAACTCACCACATTACAACCTATCTGAGTCACTAAAAACAGTCTACGTTAATAAAGCTTATCTGCGTCAGTAAAACGATCTATGTTACTAAAACTATCTGCATCACTATAAATGATGGATGTCACTTCAAATTATGCCAATAAGATTGCGTAGTTATACCAATCACAGTGAGTAAGTGATCAGTGATTTACTACGATTGGTATTAATAAGATTGTGAAACCAAAGACCGGAAATCTTTTGGTGTTTTGCCGTGATAGGTTTTAAAGGCGGTACTAAAATGCGCCGCACTTTTAAATCCGGATTCATAAGCAATTTGAGTAATCGATTTGTTCGATGTTCTGAGCTGTGTGGCTGCGTGGGCGATTCGCTTTATCTTCAAGAGGTTTGAAAACGAAAGGTCTTCCGCCGATAAACGGCGTTTAAGTGTGGCTGGTGACATCCCCATATAGCTGGCTAGGGTATCGAGTGAGATATTATTTTCTATATTCTGTTCAATGTAATGGATGACCTTTTGTGTCACCGTCAATCTAGAGATCCGGCTAATAATCGCTAATAGTTCCGGATACTGCTCAACCATTAAAGACAGCAAACCTAAGCCTAGTTGGGTGAGTGCGTAATCATTCTGAGTCGATGAATTGGCCAGAGACATGATGAGCTCTTTCAATTGGCATATTTCGGTATCCGTTTGATTGAACTTAATGTACTTATCTGGAGTTTGAGTGGATTCTAAATCACTGAACTGATTTATGAACTTTTGGAAAATTGCCAAATCAAAATCTAAGCAAATCGCACTAAACTCACCATTTTCAGTGTCGACCGTGATGTCTTTAATCTGACCAGAATTGTAAAGCGTGAAATCTCCCGCTTTTAACGAGGCTTGGGTGCCATTGGGCAGCATAAAAGATATGCTTCCTTTCGATACCATAAAGATACCGTTTTTAGAGGCGGGGTAGCGTTCGCGTTTCCTGGGAATAAAGTTTCTGAATTGAGTGACCGTGATTGATGGCATAGTGAGCTTCTTTGGCGTTGTAGATTAATTGCTTTTTTTAGTATTGTTTAAGCATGAGACATTTACAAAAAAGGCGCTAATAATTAGCGCCTTTAGAAGTAAACCTATCAGAAATTAGGCTTCGGTTTCATTTGTCGTTTCAGGCCCGCTAGGCAAGTCCGCAAAAACTTGTGTAGGTTTTGCTACCAAGTTACGGTTTTCCTGATTAACTTCTGAGAGAACTACTTCTAAAACGTCTCCCAGTTTGTATACCATTTCTTTATCGATAGATACAGTACCCATATCACCGTTGCACTCTATTCTCTCTTTATTATCAAGAATGAGAGAGCCAGGGATAAACGCCGCTGCACCATTGTCAAGTAGGCGTACACGCATACCTGCGCGGTTAATATCGAAAATCTCTGCTTGGAAACGAGTTTCTTCAACTGGAGCGTTCGCTAGAGTACGAGCATACAACCAATCGCCAACGTTACGTTCAGCCATACCGTGGTGACGGCGGTGCAGGGCAAGTTCATCACCAATGGTTTCGTCTGGTGTTTGAATTGGCGCTTTACCTAGGATGTGTGCTTTAAGCATGCGGTGGTTAATCATGTCACCGTATTTACGAATTGGAGAAGTCCAAGTTGCGTAAATGTCTAATCCCATTGCGTAGTGCGGCGCAGGTTCATTGCTGATCTCGCTGTATGCTTGGAATTTACGAATACGGTTGTCGTAGTAGCTGTTGTCTAAAGAACCTAACCAACGACGCAGAGTAGCAAAACCTTCCAGAGAAACGATCTGCTCTTCTGTAAACGGCGTCTCTGCTTCTGGGTTAACCAGCTCCAGAACGTCTGTTAATTTCTCAGCTTTAAAACCAGAGTGACAGTTAAAGACACCTTGGTTAAAGCTTTCTTTTAATACTCGACCTGCACAGATGTTCGCGCTGATCATAGACTCTTCAACCAACTTGTTTGCGCTACGACGCATGTCCGCGTGGATAGCGACAACATCGTTGTCTTCGCTAAGTTCAAAGCGGTAGTCAGGACGATCTGGGAACACAACAGCATTGGCTGAGCGCCATGCTGAACGCGCTTGTGCGAATTGGTGAAGATCAGAAACAATTGCAGCAATCTCTTCTGACGGTTGCCATTTCTCTGATGCACCTGTTTCTAGCCAGTCTGATACGTGGTCGTAAGCAAGACGAGCGTGAGATTTTATGTTTGCAGCGAAGAAGTTAATGTCATCACCGATAACACCATCTTTAGATACCGTTACTGTGCAGCAAAGTGCCGGGCGAACTTCGTTCTCTATGAGTGAACATAAGTTGTCAGCTAGATCGCGAGGCAACATTGGGATGTTACGACCAGGCAGGTAAATAGTGAAACCACGCTCGCGAGCCACTTTATCCATTGCATCATCTGGAGAGATGTAAGCGGTAGGATCAGCAATTGCGATAGTCAGTTCAAAATCACCGTTCTCTTTCTTCTTAGCGTAAAGCGCATCGTCCATATCTTTTGTGCTTTCGCCATCGATAGTCACAAAAGGGACGTGAGTCATGTCTACACGTTCAAGATCAGCGTCGTCTTTGATCTGCCAGTCGTCGATGCCTTCAGGTTCGCTGTTTGGTAGGTCATTTTGCGCTAGCGTTACCCACCAAGGCGCGATTTTGTCGTCAGCGTCTGTGATTTTCTCAGAGATCTGAGCTAAGAAGCCGTTGTCACCTTTTAACGGGTGCTGAACGATATGAGCAACAACCCAGTCGCCTTCTTTAAGCGTTTCAGGGTTCAAACCCTTCTTTGCTTTCGCTTTAAGCTGCAGTTTTTTCAGTTGCGGGTGATCTGGAACAACGTTCAATCGACCTTTGAAAAGCTTAACTCGTGCAATAAAACGAGTTAGACCCTGTTCAATCAACTCCTCTGGCTCTGCAACTTCGCGCTCTTTCTCAGTGCGAATGATGGCAATCACCTTGTCACCGTGCACACATTTTTTCATGTACGGCGGTGGGATGAAGAAGCTAGTTTTGCTATCGACTTCGAGAAAACCAAACCCTTTTTCAGTGGCTTTGATCGTACCTTCCTTTTTAGGGAGAGTTTCTTGGATTTGCTGTTTGAGTTGAGCGAGTAGAGGATTATCTTGAAACATTTGACTTTTATCTATCGAGGACAATTGAGCACACTATAATCATTGCGAGGCTTGATTACTACTTAAAGGCGAAGTGAGCGTAAATTAATTGCCCTCTTATTTAACTAGGTCAATTTGCTAGAAGTTTGGTGCTGTGACGAGATGTTCATCAAGTTTTGACGATATGATAGCCAGTGTTGATGTAAAACCGAAAAATATGTGATGTATTTCAATTTTTTCTGGCTTTTTTTATGCATTTAAGGAATAATCCGCCTCCCTTAGACGTCCCTAATGGCTTGAAGTGTTTTATTACTGCTTCGTAACTCTGAATGGAATCAGTATCTGATTGGATCAGTATTGGAATTGATAGAGCTCCCGGGACCTTTTGTTTACTTATATATAGTGGGATCCCAATGTCCGAATCTGTAATTCAATTTAATGAATTAGCCCTAAACGAAAACATTCTTTCAGCTCTTGATAGCATGGGTTTCGTTTCTCCGACTCCAATCCAAGCAGCAGCTATTCCTCTTCTTCTTGAAGGCCGTGACGCACTAGGTAAAGCACAGACTGGTACTGGTAAAACAGCAGCATTCTCTCTGCCTTTACTTAACAAAATCAACCTGAACCAACATAAACCACAAGCAATCATCATGGCTCCGACTCGTGAGCTAGCGATTCAAGTTGCTGCGGAAATCAAAAACCTAGGCCGTGATATCAAAGGTCTTAAAGTTCTTGAAATCTACGGTGGCGCTTCAATTGTTGACCAAATGCGCGCTCTAAGCCGCGGTGCTCACATTGTTGTTGGTACTCCAGGTCGTGTTAAAGACTTACTAACTCGTGACCGTCTACACCTAGATGAAGCACACACATTTGTTCTTGATGAAGCAGATGAAATGCTAAAAATGGGCTTCGTAGATGACGTTACTTGGATCCTAGAGCAAGCTCCAGAATCTGCACAACGTGTACTTTTCTCTGCGACTATGCCTCCAATGGTTAAGACTATTGTTGACCGTTACCTACGTAACCCGGCTAAAGTTGACGTTGCTGGTACTAACCACACAGTTGACAAAGTAGCGCAGAACTACTGGGTTGTTAAAGGCGTAGAAAAAGACGAAGCAATGTCTCGTCTTCTTGAAACTGAAGAAACTGACGCGTCAATCGTATTCGTACGTACTCGTCAAGACACTGAGCGTCTAGCTGATTGGCTATCTGCTCGTGGCTTCAAAGCTGCTGCACTGCACGGTGATATTCCTCAGTCTCTACGTGAGCGCACTGTTGATCACATCAAACAAGGTGTTATCGATATCCTAGTTGCAACTGACGTTGTAGCACGTGGTCTTGATGTTCCACGTATCACTCACGTATTCAACTACGACATCCCATTCGATGTTGAATCTTACATCCACCGTATTGGTCGTACTGGCCGTGCTGGACGTAAAGGTAAAGCGATTCTACTAGTTCGCACTAACCAAATTCGTATGCTTCGCACTATCGAGCGTGTAACTAAGTCTCAAATGGAAGAAATCCAACTTCCACAACGTGACGAAGTTGCTGCTGCACGTGTTGCTAAGCTTGGTGCTGAGCTTGAAACTGAGAAAGAGAGCAAAGCTCTAGAAAACTTCGCAGGTTTAATCTCTACTCTGCAAGAATCTCTAGAAGTTGATGCTGCTACTCTTGCTGCAATGCTTCTTAAGCGTCAGCAAGGTAAGAGCCCTCTATTCTACGTTGGCGAAGACCCAATGATCGCTGCTATTGAGCGTGATAAGAACCGTCGCAAAGAGCGTCGTGAAGATCGTGACAATGGCCGTGACGGTGGTGGTCGTAACTTCAATACTCAAGATTGGGATACGTACCAACTACAAGTTGGCCGTGAGCAAGGCGTTCAGGTTAAAGACATCGTTGGCGCACTAGCAAACGAACTAGGCCTAACTAAAGGTTCTATCGGTGCTATCAAGCTAGACCAAGGTTCTACTTACGTTCAACTGCCAAAAGCAATGAACTCTGAAACTGCTGGTAAGCTAAGCAAACTTCGTATTCGTCAAAAAGAAGCTGGCGCTGTAGTTGTTGATTTCAACGACTTCCGTGAGCCTCGTCGTGGCGGCGGTGGTCGTGATGGCAACCGTGGCGGCGGTCGTGGCGGTCGTGATGGTGGCGGCTACCGTGGTAACCGTGAAGGCGGTAATCGCGAAGGTGGTAACCGTGAAGGTGGCAATGGCGGTCGTGGTGGCTACCGTGGCAACCGTGACGGCGCACGTGATGGTAACTCTGCTGGTGGCCGTGATGGCGAACGTCGCTTTGACCGTAACCGTGGTGGCGATCACCGTGGTAACCACCGTGGCGAACGTGGCCATGGCAACGCAGCAGGCAATGGCGGCAACCGCGGTCGTCGTCCAGAGCGCAACGAAGGTTAATCAACCTTTAGTTTTAAGTGAAACTTACAAGCCAAGTGCTTATAGGTGAATAGCTTAAATAGCGAATTTAAAAGCCGAGCTTAGTGCTCGGCTTTTTTGTGCCTACTATTTGAACTTAAGCTTTGGTTAGTTCTATATATTCGGCAGCTTACTTCAACTAAACGTCGTCCCTATATCTAATGTTAGCGCCTAAACTTAGCTGTATCGCGTTCTAAGTCTATATTGAAATAACGTGCTACAAGATACTAAAACAATGAGTGAAGGCTATCTAAGCGACGTTACAGTTCATTTATTCGTAGAGTTGTACTCGAATGCAATTAAAAGAAGATCGGATTTCGTCGTTCACTATTCCCAACTCTTGTGATCTTTTTGATGCAAACATTGAGCAATTGAGAAATCGAGCAAAAAGTTATCGGCAATGATAAGCAGAGAAAAGGGAAGGGGGCTAGGGGAATACGTGCATTGGTTCGATTCACTCTAGTTAACTTAATCGAGTAGAAATTAGGGCGTGTTGATCTTTCGAGCTGGTTTTTGCAGCGAGTTGCTGGGTATTTATACAAGGCAGAGGCTTTGATGTGTAGCT
>NZ_JBFSPI010000085.1:0-23110 GCF_041464685.1 Vibrio sp. 10N.237.312.B06 | reverse complement strand
GAACAGCTCCTAATAGGGAGCTGTTCTTGTGTCTAAATTTGGGTTCACACTAAGTACCATTACGTTAAATAAATCATCACATGGCTATTGATTTTTCAAACATAACCCGCACATAAGCATAGAGTCACATTCATAAATCACCTTCCATTTGATTTGATAGTAATCTCTTGTGACTCAAAAAAGGCAGACTGAAAGTCTGCCTTTTTTTCATTTCTAACTCAACCAACCGATCTCGACCCCATGCCACCCGCGTAATTCATATCGTGGAATATTGCCCATCAGAGAGTAGAGAGACCGTCTAATTATGAACTATTTTTGTCTCGTCATTATAGATAGGATATAACAATTTCATATAAAAAAACTAATTCAATGAGAAATTGCTATATAAAAACTATTGAAATAATTGTTCGTAAACACTATAAAAAACCTTGAAAAGGTTGTCTTATCAAGAGGCCTTTTCATCACTCTTGTTTTTATTTTGTATTGCTTCTTATGGAGGATATATTATGAGCTCAATTGACCTATCTCCACTATACCGTAGTAGTGTTGGGTTTGACCGTCTAGCATCATTAATTGATCATGCCATGACCAGTGAAACTGCTATCAACGGTTACCCACCATATAACATTGAAGTTCTAAAAGAGAATCGCTATGCCATCACCCTGGCCGTAGCCGGATTTACTCAGGAAGAGCTTGATATTCAAGTAGAAAAGAGCGTGCTAAGTGTACGTGGGCAAAAATGTGCTGATAAAGAAAATAAATATCTGTATCAGGGTATCGCCAATCGTACATTCGAACGTAAGTTCAACTTAGCTGATTATGTTGAAGTTACGGATGCAGATCTTTCTAACGGATTGTTAACTATTACTCTGGTGAAAGAGATACCTGAAGCTATGAAGCCTAAGTCCATCACTATCAATAAAAACTGTGATGTATTAGAGCATAAGGCTGAAGAGACAAGCACCAAAGATAATAAAGCTGCTAAAGGAGAATGATAGTGTGAAAGCACATTATCATTTTTGAAAGGGGAACGGCTCCCAATCGGGAGCTGTTCTTTTGTCTAAATCTGGGTTCACAATATCCCTATCTGGCAGGGTAGTTGTCACTGTTAAAATTTAACCAGTTTGGGCGATAAAGAGTAATTGTGTCTCGTATCTCAGTAGAAAGAAAAGAAGCGATATTGAAGAAGCTGCTGCCTCCCTATTCGATGTCAGTTAAAGAAGTGTCCGAAGAGGAAGGAATTAGCACTGCGACCCTGTATTATTGGCGCCCGCAACTCAGAAGTTCAGGAGCCACCGTGCCAAAGAGCAACACTTCATCAGAGCAGTGGTCTGCTCAAACTAAACTCGCCATTGTCGCTGAAACCTATTCAATGACCGAAAATTAACTGCTCAAGTTGGTGGACTTAAAGAGGCTATTAGTTCTTATTTTGAGCCGGAAACACAGAAACAAAGCTCGAGCGAGCATCCTGTCAGGACGATTGCTGTTAGTTCTGAAATTGATAATGATCTAGGTATTAGAGGTAGTTCAGCTAAGGATAATAGTAAGAAAACAGCACTGGATTCGGTGAGTTACTTGTCTACACGAGTAACAGCGAATTTAACACCATTATTATCTAGTGAAACAATAAATAAGCTACAAGATGCGCTAAGCGAAGGCAATATTTCATTTAAATTTATTCAGAATATCGCCTTGAATAAAGGGGGATCTGAGTCTAGTTCGTGAATTGGCGCTTTCTACTGTCCCTAAACAAGAGAAAAATTATTCAGGGCATCTAGGATTAATTGTGGACTCACTTTCACACAAACGTCCAAATGTAAGCGCCACTATGCAAGGTTTACAAGGTTTTATTGATACATCGGCCTTGCAATGGCATGAAAAAACGGCAAAAAAACTGAAGGCGCGCTTGATGCGAATGCTCATGCTCGTTTTGATGGGGATTTAATGAGTTCAGCTTTGGATCAAATGTCGAAAAGTGACCTGAAAGCGACATTAACGCAATTGGAAGGTGCTTTTGGTCAGCGTTTACGAGGCGTTTTTAGGTTGGTTGCTGAACAAGTTCCGTCGTCATATCTGGCGCAAGGTGACAATGTTTTAATCTCGACTGCCATGCGTTTCAGTGGCCTAGTAGAAGGCTTGATGACGGCATTGAGTGAAAAGTTGGGTGAAGCGACCGACGTTCGGTTCAAGGATTGTGATTTCGTTAGTGAGCTTTCAGAACTAACAGCGATTGAGAAGGCGGCATTAATCAAAGTAGGAATTAAAGAAGAAATGTTGCTCTAATTTTCCCTTCGAGCGGTAACGACTGTTTTTATAATTCACACATAATGGAGGTTTTCTGTGTCAAAATGGCCGATTAGTTTTTTATTTGAGAAGAATCAATCTCGCCTGGAAGTCGCTGTTATTGACTTGGATGTAAAGCAAAGGATAAGTGATTTTTATCAGCTTGCTCAAAAACGATACTTGTTAGAAGAATTTTTATTACTTCTAAATCGTAGTCAATACAATGTTTTTCAAAATGACGTACTCTCTTGCCTTTATCGCTTGGGTATAAAGAGAGTCGATTTAAAAGTGGGCAGTAAAACGTTGAATATTTTATAAAACTCTGACCAGAACGTTATATAAGGGCTTCAAGGAAGGTAATAACCGTAGTCTTTCGGTCTTTTTGTGACGTTGTCACAATGAAAGTTGGGTGAGGCGATCATTCCCCTCACTCAATTAGTACCTGAATATGATAACAATAAGGCCGATGGGTAGTCGTCGCTAAACCAAGACAACAACATATAACGCTCCTAACTGTTCATTAGATGAGTAGTACAAAGGTCTGTGAGATCCGATACAGTTAGGCTTGCGATGGATATTCTTTCTCTACATTACTCTTGTGGCCAATCACCAAATGCACTGTAGGGTTCTGTGGTTTAACTGAAATTGCGATTTTCATGTTCATGTTACGGTTGTTTTGCAAGTAACCGACCGCCGCATTTAGTTCTGGAACATACTGAGCCACACCCACCGACACTCCACCTTCCGTTGTTTGAGTGAAAAATAGGAAGTGTCATATCCGTCCTTTTCTCTTCTAGTAACCCATGTGTTTTTCTAGGCTAACAGCGTAAGAAGAGAAACACCTCGAAGTAATACTAATTTATGCTCCCTGAGTTTGAATTACCCTCTGACGCTGATAAATCGAAACGCTAATCTTAGTATTCAAGGGGCCATTCATTTTGTAAAGCAGCAAGCTTAAGCGGCTGAATAAGAACCGTGACCATTTAATGAAATTAAGAAGAAAGCCTCTCACAGCGCCATACTGCTCTTTTTAGGCTGCAATATTGACAGCACTAAAAACCCTCGCCCTGCTAAGCCATACCATCCGGATGAAGGTGGACGTTAAGTAAGGAGATGATGAAAGGGAGCCACCTGACTCAGCGTTTAATCGAAGAAGGTCCCTGTCGTATGACAAAAGAAGGTTGCCGCGCCGTTTTTTTTTGCTTGTCCTTAAGTATTTATTTTTCTATTGATTTAATTATTTATTTTTATACGTAGTGTTCATAAGCGCAGCCCCTTATTGATGGCCATTATAGCGGTCTTTTTTATCCTTCCTTTCTTGCACGGCCTTTCTTATAAAAAACCGTGAATAGAGAAATCCCTTCCGAATGAGACTGCGTGCGCAAGATAACCCTGAATAACCTGTTGGGAGAAACAAGAAAAATGAGAGATAAAGCAGGGTAGGATAAGGTTCAGACGTGCTGATCCCTCCGCTTTCGCGGAGACAAAAATATCCCTTTAATTAGGGGCCAAGTCCGGTTGATACTCACTAAAGAAGGCTGAGGTTGATTGCGCATAGGTGTTTAACGTTGACGCATTGAAGATCTCTTGTATCCCTGACGCGATCTTACGGAAAGAGAGCCACTGAAAGCTCAGTCCTTTCTTTGTCTGGCGTTCCCGTGTTGCGAGGATCAATTCGCTAATGTTGGTGTAACGCACGACTTTTAAGTCATTAAAGAAGCGAGGTGTAAACTGTTTGTACGCGGGTGCACTGCGTATCGTCCCTTCGTCTTGGTCGACACACACATTGATCCGCTCACTGTGAAAATAGCTGGCACGCTTTAGATACTTCACCGCTTTAGCAAAGGACTTCGGCGAAATAAACTCTCCAAAGCGCAACGCATAATCTTCTTGAAGCTGGTCGTAGCTGATGGTTTTCAATCCCGCTTCGGTGGGCAAACCGATGCGCCCTCCAATGAGGTCTGTGTTCGGCAGAGTGCACGCTAATACTTTCGCAATTAAGGTGCGACACTGCACATTATTCACCGCTTCACCGCCCCATGCATTAAGTGACGGGAAACGATTGGGGTTGGTAATAAATTCTTCACACCCTTTTAAGATCCGCGCGTATTCTGGCGGTAGGGTTTCTACCTTACCGCTTCGAAGCAACCGGCGAGACTTGAATCCGATCTCAAAAGGCGTCTTAGGGTTCCGCGCGTTCTCTTCTTCAACGACACGTTGATACAATTCAATCAAATCCAGTTTCCGATCCTTACGCTTACGGCGATACTGCGCATCGTAACTCGATTTATCGAACGGGGGAGGGGAGGAGCTAAACGTTTTCATAAGACTCACCGTCCACGTTTAAAACACACCTCGCTTCATCCTGAGGGACAAAAAAGGCGGTGTTAGGCAGAAAGTGGATTCTCCTGAGCGTTAGCCCAAGCCAAGGCTGAGTCAAATGCGTCATATTTTGAAGTCCAAGAGGTTTTTGGGGTGTTTGGATTGGCCGTCCAAACGGTGAAATTTCAACCTATCTCAACCGGGAAAAGAAATCAAATGCCGGTTTTTTAGACACAAAAAAGCCGACTACTCTTGGAAAGTCGGCTTTTTTGCGAGTGCTATATAGTCAGAGTACCACCTCTAACACACTCTAAATCCTAGAAAAAACACACGACATTGGACACTACAGGAGTAAGCAATGTCGTGTGTTTTAACCTTATAGACCTCAGGTAAGTATAGCGTGTCGTCGCCTGATATTTCAAACGCTAAGTGTGCCTTGGGATTTTTCCCTTTACATAATCTAAATAATACGCACGGATAAAAAACCGATAAATAACAAAAAGATAACAAATAACCTTAGAAAAATTTATAGCACATTGAGGGAGTGAAATTAAAATAATTAATATATTAATTATGTATAATAACAATAGCGCCAACATTAAACACCCATTTATTTTCTTTAAAATCAGCACCTTAATTTGGTGCGTATTATTTAGATTATGTTAAATTCAAAAAATGATAAGTAAGTCACAAACTCAACAAAATTAGACGCCAGTGAGCGATTACATGACTCATTGATGTTTCGGTCTAAACGAGAGCGTTTCGGTTTTTTCTATTTAGGAAGACTTTTGTATGAATTTTAAATCAGAATGTAGGGTTGAGAACAAGGAAGTCGGTATCGCTTTTAATCTCTCATCAAAGGCGAATAAAACGTTAACGCTCTCGGCGAAAAGAGCAGAGCGGGCCAAAAAGCGCGAAGGGAAACTTCGATTAGAAGATCACCTCAAACGTTTTCCTAATTGGTCGCTGTAACGAATGAGATTGCCGTCTGGGATTATTACCTCAGATGGCCTCGAAGGTGGGCTGCCTTCACTATTGCAAAAAGCGCCGCAGAGGGGCGCAGGCCTGCGTAATATGCCTAACAAATTCAGGAGCCCTCTCTGGGGCGACGTCCAAGGCTGTTTTTCTACTCAATTAAGCACGCTGGTTGAGTGGTGAAATAGAGTTACTTGGGAATACCAGACACCACATCCTTTGGATGTGCGCCTTCTACTACAAGAATGCTCAAGCCAGTTTGTAGCACGGCTCTTGAAAGAGAGCCCATCGTTTTGTTTTTTAAAAGAACAAAACAATGTCCTAACAAGGAGTGTGAACGATGCAAATTATCTACGGATATTGTCGTGAAGATGAGGCCGCGAGTTTATTAGGCCACTTTGTTAAACAAGGTGATTTTGTCAGCGTCAAAGAACTGGGAACGGTTGGGCGTGAACACATGGCGTTTGCCGCTTTGTTGCCTTTTACTGGGCACCTTGCATTTCCTTTCTATTGGAAGGGCGTTCATTTGGTCGCGGTTCAAAAACAAGCTCAGTCAGTTAATCGTCTCACTCTCCCAACCTCAAATAATGCTTGTAAAAAACGTTATCGGAAGCTTAAGAACACCATCATTAGCGCTCAAAATTGGAAGCAACATGTGAGCCGTAATCGTGGTTTGAAGTACGCGAAATCTTCGATGTTTTCTTAAGGATGTGGGAGGGAGCCCCCTTTCCCTCCATCCTGACCATGTACTTGATAATTTTATCACTCAATAAGGATACTTATTATGAAAACACGCACCCAGCGCACCCTCCTTGTCGGGCTTGGCGTTGCTGTTTCGACACTTCTTATCACTCAGCCTGCTCTGGCTGCCGATATCTTCGCTTCAGGTAAACAAGCCATGAAAGACACGGCGGGCAAAGGCTCTGCGGTTGAAACCGCCATGCTAGGCACAGGGCTTGCGGGGGCGGTCGTCACTGGACTGATGAGCCGTAACTGGTTTGCAGCCGTTGGCGGATTTATTGGTGGCTCAGTCTTGTGGAATGTTGGAGCGCCACTCGTCGGTTTAGGCTAAGGAGTCACAATGGAAGACCCTCATCAGTTTTTCTCTATCCCAAAACACATGAACAAAGGTCGCCGCTGGCTCGGTTTCCCTGTTGATGAACTCATTCCTGCCCTCTGCATTTTTGGCCTCTCATTCTGGCTTAAACACGAAATGATAGGGCTGACGTTATCGCTGGCTTGGTTTGGGGGATTGCGTTACATCAAAGCGCAATACGGTGACAACATCGTGACCCTGTCACTCTATTGGTGGGGGGCTTCTTTTGTCAGTCCCACCCTCTTTAAGCGTACCCCCTCAGCCTGTCGTCGTTACTGGATTTTCTAAGGAGACTCTTCATCATGGATCCGTTTGTTAAACGGGATAAGCTGGCCGTCAAAAGCCTCCTCAATCTTTTTTTGAGTGCAGGCTTTCTTTTCATGCTTATCACTAACCTGGTGTTGGGTTACACCAGTTATCGAGCCCTTACCCATCAGAGCCGCACCCTAATCCCACCGACCCTCTCTCAAGCCTTTACGGTGTCGGATGGCACAGTCGATGAGCCTTATCTTGAGCAAATGGCGGATTATCTTCTCTACTTGAAACTCAACATTACGCCAGCCAGCGTTGGACGTCAGTTTGGCCAGTTACTTGAATATTTAGACGAGACAAGCTGGCACATCGTTCAACCTAAGCTGCTTCGAGAAGCCACGGTAATTAAAAAAGACAACATCAGCAGCCAATTTTCTGTCGAGTCTGTCCGTATTTCTCTCAACACGCTCCAAGTGCAACTCTATGGGAAACTCCAAAAGCACGTAGGCCAACGCGCCCTAGAGCCGGAGATGAAGTGGTATCAAGTCAACTTTAGCTATGACCAAGGCGTCATAGGTTTACTCTCCATTGAAGAAGTCGAGGTCGACACCGATGAATCTTTATGAGCAATCATTCACCCCATCGCCGCAATGGCACCCTTATTTTTTGTCCATCGCGCTTTGGGTGGTATTTTTCATCCCCTCTTTTGCTCTGGCTGAAAATGCCGCCATGGTGAGCTATGAGTTTGACGAAGGTGACACGATCCCCTTGTCACTCTCTTCCATTAACGTGAACCGTTTGCTGGTCAAAAATGACCGTATTATTTCGATCGTCTGCCCGAAAGGATTTTGCACCTCAACGGGCAACCAAAAAGACGCTTCCGGCTCTATCACCTTAAAAATTAACCTTCCCTTACCGTTTACCGCGCACCTGACGACAGAAAAAGGGCGATTGTTTGCGCTGTTTATTACCCCCAAAGCCACCCCATCTTTGGTCACGGAGTTTGTTTGGTCGCAAAACTATAAAGAGCAGCAAAGCCCGACTGAGCAGGCGGCGGATTACCCCGCCGCCATGACAGCGCTCACCAAAGCCATGATGCGTTTTGTTCATGATGGCGCCCCCATCGCCGGCTTTAAACGTCACGACGTTGACCCCAAAACCTTACCCAAAGATGCAGCGTCACTGGCCATCATCCCTCAAACGGTCTTCGTTGGTCGTGATTACTCTGGGGTGGTTTATCAACTAAAAAATCAAAGCCGCAGTGACATGACACTGACCACCGCACAGTTCTACAGCTATTCCGCACGCTCAGCCGCGCTCGATACCTATCAGTTAAAACCTGGGCAAACCACCACGCTCTATCTCATTACCGGAGGAGGCGCCACCCATGATCGATAAACCCAAAGACGCCTTTGACCGCTTTAAAAAACGCGTCTTCAAAGATACCGACGGTGACTTTGAAGACGGTGGCACGGTCAATGCCGTAACAAGAAAGCGCAATCGCACCATTACGTTCACGGTATTGCTGGTGCTTGCCGCCCTGGCTTTTGCTGTTTGGCGGTTAACATTGCCTCCCCAAGAGCAAAGCAAGGACATTCAAGACGTCGGATTTGGTGCTGTCGTCACCGATGATTTTACCGACAAAGACAACCAGTCCGCCCTGACGTTTCAACAAGATAAAATCAACCAAATCGAGCAAAGCTTAGCGCGGTTTGAAGGCACCTTAAGTCGCTTTGGACAAAGCTTAACCTCTGAGTTGGAGAATATTAAAAAAGCCAATGAGCGTGATAAAGCATCGCAATTGACGGAGCTTGAGCAGCAGATGCAACAAAAGCTCGATGAAGTTGACGCGCTCAAGGTCCAACTTGAGACGCAATTAGCCTCAGCCCTCAATGCAGGCGATCCTTCGAATCAACATAGCGTAGAGATCCATCAGGGAAGCACCTTTGGCCAATACAAACTGCCCCCAAGACCGGCCATTAATAGCAACATAGATACCGCCAAGGTGAATGAGTTCCAGTACCAAGAGCAAGATGATGTGGCCTTTAGCGGGGATGCCTTTGATAGTTTTGAATTTCACTGGCAAGCCAGTGTAGAGGAGAGCCAATCCCGTCGCACGACCGATAACTACGTGCCAACAGGCACCTTTGTGACCGCCGTGATCACCGGCGGCGCAGACGCTAATGGGGGCGTCTCTGGACAAGGGGATACCTCACCGATTGTCTTTCAGACAGTCAATCAGGGGGTCTTACCCAACGGTGAGCAATCCAAATTAAAGAATTGCACGATCACCGGTGCCGTTTACGGCGAAATCTCATCCAGTCGCGGCGTCGCTCGCACCAATAGAATGAGCTGCATCCACCCTAATGGCGATATTCTCGATATCCCCGTCAATGCGACCGTGTTTAACTTTGGGCGCAATGGTATTCGCGGTACCACCATCATGAAAAACGGTAAAATCGTTCAAATGGCCGGCATTGCGGGGATCTTGCAAGGTGTCGGTGATGCGGGTAAAGCCCTGGCACAAACCACGACACCGACGGCGCTCGGACCAAGTCAAAGCATCAACAGCGATAAAATTGGGTTGAATCTGCTTGGCGGCGCCACGGAAAGCGTTGGCAGCAAATTGGCGGACTACTACATCAAACTGGCCGAGCTCTATCATCCGATAGTGGAAGTCAATCCTGGTGCCATCGTCAATATTGTCTTTTTGGAAGGCTTTCCATTAGATCCCCTATTGGCCGATGAATACGAAACACGCATGAATGAGCAGCGTGAGCAAGTCTCCAACAGCAACCAGCTCTTGGATGTCATCACCAACGCTCCCTCTCTTCCACAAACCACTCAAACTGCCCCCATCAATCCATTAGCGCAAAAAATAACCCAACAAGGGTTAAGCGACGTGGGCTTTGGGCGTGAGGAATAACCATGAATAGGCATTCTTTGTTCTCACTATCGATCCTCTTAGGTCTGACCGGTTGCAGCGCGGGCTTTGAGAGTGAATACAGTTGCGATAAGGTCGGCGGCGTTTCAGGTTGCGTCACCATGAACGAGGTTCGAAACAACCTATACGGTTATACCGGAGACAGTGGCAACGCCACCGTCTCTCCTCAATCTCGTCTCGCCCCACCTTCTGTCTTTACCTTACTGCCAAGGCGTAGCCGAGATGGGGAGCCTGAGCGAAGCCAAGAAAACGTTAAAAAACTCACCATCTTCCCTTTCATAGACAAAGACAATCACTACATCGATACGATGGATGTCTACTTTGTCTTAGACGATAGCCGTTGGTCTGGGCGCCCTGCGCGCGCGATTTGGAAAGATTGATTAGGAAAAAAAGAAACGAAGATTAAACATCATTTTTATCATGGGCGCGCGACATTCAGTCTCAGCCTTCTCTCAATGAGGGGGTAATCCATCAAGCGTTCCAAGATTGTGTCACGCCCCCTAACATTAAAATAGAAAAAGGGATCCCCCATGTTTTCCTCCTCACGCAGTGGCTTATCCGCCTTATTTCAAGAGGCCAAGCAAGCCCAAAACCACCTTCACCATGAACTGCCGTATCGAGACTACGATCCCATTGAGCAGGTGTTCGACAATACTCACTCTCGCGGTTTTGGTTTTAAAATCAGTCTCCTTGGGGGCGCTAACGACGATTTAATTCAGTCGTTAAGCCACCTTATGGGGGATTTACCCGCAGGGGATAAATGGGATTATCAAGTGCAGCTTTTTGGTCACAACCGAGTGGCGCACTATCTCGAAGGGAACCAAGCCCTTCTCAGTCAGCGGGGCGGTATCTGTCAGAAAATGGCCAACGATGACGCCATTTACGCCCACTACGCGGCGCAACACGGGTTTCTACATAGGCAAAAAAACAATCGCTTTGATTTGCGCGACTACGACGCATTCTTTTTTGTCTCCACCACGGAAAAAGACCCACAAGAGCTGCTTGATGCGAGAATGACGCTAGAAACGGGGCTGGCGCAGCTTGGTTTTGATTTACTGCCCGTCACGCCTGAGGGACTGTTGACCAGCGTCGGTGATACCTTAAACTTTGATAAACGCCAAGACAGACCCAATGAAAAAAGCTACAACCCATTAGAACCTTTGAACCTGCAAGCGTTATCTCCCGATACCGAAGCGTTAACCCATCGCGGTCATATCGCCACCCGTCATACCAATGACCAAGGGGAAGAGGTACGCACACGCCTTGTTCATTTAGGGCTTTCTCGATTGCCTGGTGATTATCGCTTGTACGCCTTACCAGAAGCCTTTTCTTCAATCCGTAATGTGTCGCGTAACATCACTTGCCCTCATCGCGTTACCTTGAGTTTTCGCAATGAGCCAACCGGTAAGCAAAATGCGGATAACGATAACAAGATAAAAGACTTAACCAAGACGGTGAACAGCCAAATGGCGATACTCGCGCCCATGGCTGAAGATGAACTCAAAGAGCGCAAAGCCTTGCAAAAAGGGTTGTTGTCTAAAGAGTTCACCATTGCATCTATGGTGCTCACGGTCTCGCTGATGACCGATAAAACCCACCAGAAAAAAGACACCCAAGCGGCGAAGGAGTCATTTAGCCATGCTGGCCTTGACATCATTCCACTGAAAATGAATCAGCCACAAGCGCTGCTCTCCACGTTGCCTTTTATGATGAGTGAAGGATTATGGGGCGATTGTAAAAAAGCGGGGCGCGTTCGTACCTTAAAGAGCTCTAACCTGGTGAATTTCTTTCCGCTCATCATGGATTTTTGTCAGTTAAAAGGTGGCGTATTGCTGCCCACTATGCGCCAACAAATTTCGTTCTTTAACCCTTTCACCTGCGGCAGTGATAACCAAAACATCGCCCTGACGGGAGGCTCAGGCGCAGGGAAAAGCTTCCTAGTCCAAGAAATCGCTGAAACGGTTTACGCCATGGGCGGTAAAGTGTGGATCCTCGATAAAGGAGCCAGCTATAAAAAGCTGACCCTGAGCCTTGGGGGGACCTACATGACCCACGCCAACATATTCTTAAACCCGTTCACGCATTTAGGCGCCATGCAAAGTGCTGAGTTTGAGTTTGTGGATGATGACGGCAGACCTGTCGATCCCATGATGGAAGCGCTCGATAATATCACGGCGTTGTTTGCCACCATCGCGTCACCCTACGTACCACTGACGGCGTTTCAACAAAGCGTCTTAGGCGATGCGATAGTGACGGCATGGGAGCGTAAAGGTCATCAAGTCTTGGTGGATGATGTCAGAGATGCCTTGATTGAGATTGCTGGAGAAGAAAGTGACCGACGCATTAAAGACATAGCGGTGCAACTGAAAAAGTTCTGCACAGATGGCATGTACAAAGACGTGTTCAACAAGCCATCCATGCTCGACCCCAATGTGGAAATCACCACGCTTGAACTCGATGGGTTCCCGCCTGCTGTGCTCAGACCCGTGATTTTTGCTCTCATGGTGTCGATTAACCAGCAGATGTACCTGGCTGGATCTCGCTCTACCCCAAAGCTGTGCATCATTGAAGAGGCCTGGAGCCTCCTCTCTGGGGCAAACGAGCAAGCGAGGGAGTTCATCAACACCGGTTATCGCACCGCCCGTAAGTTCGGCGGCGCTTTTTGTACGGTGACTCAAGGGATTGAAGATTTCTTTAGCAACGAGGAAGCCAAAGCCTGCTACAACAACTCAGACATTCACATCATTCTTCGTCAAGGGGAAGGGTTTGATAAGTATCTGCTCCAAAACCCGGATGCCTTCTCACCGTTTGAGCAGCGCATCATTAAAAGCTTCGCCCCGTCTGTTGAAGCAGGATACAGCAGCGCGCGCATCAAAGCGGGTGGCCATGTCACCTATCACCGCTTTTTCGCCTCTCCGCTGAAACGCGCCATGTTCTCAACCGAGCCTAAGGAGTTTGAGTATTGTGAAAATCTTTATCAACAAGGTCACTCACTGGAGCACGCCATCGAGCAAACCTCCAGGCACTTTTATGGCAAAGACATTGACGCCTTTAATCAAGCCATTGGGGCGAGCGCTTAAATCCCCCCTTTTTCTTTTGGTCGCTGGACTGGCAACAACAAATGCCGCTGGAAAGAACTTGGGCCAAGTGGCCCCTATCTTCCCCATCGGTGAGATTGACATGCTGGAGTGGATTGACCAAAGACTGAAAGGGTTTGAGGCCAGTGGTCAATTAGCGGACATGCAAAACGAGTTCACGGAGCGCGCTCGGCAAAGCATTGAAAACCCGCCGCCGGTGGCAGGTTTAACCCCCACAACCGATCCCCGCACCTTTTACGTTGACCCAAGCATCACTCTCCCTAAAGACATCATCGCCCCCACCACAGGGGCCGTGATTGCCAAAGCGGGCACCAGAGTGAACCCCTTTGATAGCCGCACTTGGCCGAAGGTAGACGGGCAAGAGGTCCTTCCTCAATTTGAGCTCAGTAAGGTGTTGGTCTTTTTTGATGCCAGAGACGCGCGCCAACGACGTTTTGCCAGCGAGTATCAAAACGCCAAGCCAATCAAGTGGGTACTGACGGGGGGCAGCCCAAACCAAATGGCGACCTTACTCGAGGCGAGAATGTATTTCGCGCAGCAAGGTTTTTTAACCGAAAAGCTCAATATCACCCATGTCCCGGCCATTGCCTACCAAGAAGGCACGCGCTGGCGCATCGATGAGGTGAACGTATCGGGTTTGCACCCCTTGGCGATAGAGCAATAACAATGACATCGCATTGGAAGTGCGCACCTCCCTTGATCATGCTTCCAGTATGACGCTTTTTTCTCTTAACCAAGCTCGCTTTTGGCGGCGATAATGGGGCGAAGCCTCTTGTCGAGACAAAAGGAGTACCACGCTCGGCGTGGAAAAAGGACACCCCATGACACAACGACACTTTCGTTTACTGTTGTGCTGCCTATTGGTTTTTATTGCCCCATCAACCCTAGCAGCCAGTGCGGCGTGTAAAAGCCGTTTTATTAACCCCATGACCGATATTTGTTGGGATTGCTTGTTTCCGATGACGATAGGCTCAGCCACCGTCATGCCCTCTAAGTACCCCGATACGCCCAATCCCACACTGCCTATCTCTTATTGCCCTAAACCGCCGCCTATCTTTGTGCAAATAGGCATCAACATTGGCTATTGGGAGCCTTATGCCTTAACCGATATCACGCGCGTCCCTTACTGTATGGTGAACATGGGCGTGCAAATGTCCGGCGCTAACACTCAGCGTATCGGTGGGCGCGTGACCGCCCGTGAGAGTGACAGCAGTGACGGAGGCTTTTATCACGCCCATTGGTATAAGTACCCCGTCATTTATTGGCTGCAACTGATGCAATCCACCGCCTGCATGGCCACGGACGTTTTTGATGTGGCCTACATGACGGAAATTGACCCACTTTGGGACGACGATGAGTTATCCCTCATTCTCAATCCCGAAGCGTTACTGTTTGGTAACCTGGTGGCGCAGCTTGCTTGCGTGCCCGAAGCCCTGTTGACCTCCACTAATACTGCCTTACCTATTGATGCGTTATTTTGGTGTTTAGGCTCACAGGGCAGTGCCTATCCGCTCACCGGCACCACCAACTATCGAGACACGCCCATCCAGGCGGCGACACTCTTGATGGAAAAGCTGAACTACAAACTGCACCGGCAAGGGATCATCTGGGAGACGCGCGGCGAAGATGGCGCGATTTGTTATCAATATCCCGATCCTATTTTGCCAAAATCTCGTTATCGGTATCAAATGTCGGGGCCTATTCCCGATGCCGCCTGGTGTCACCCGTACACCACGACAACCACACTCTGGGAAGCCGGCCATGACAACCCGGTGACAGGGGATAACTTTGGTTTTGTACAATGGCGAAAGCGCAACTGTGTCTTTTTATAAGGTGACGCGATGATGCCCATTCTTCCCCACAAAAATGAAACGGACCTATTTATTGCCAGTCACCCTGACTCCCTTACCGATTTTTTAAAAACAGAGCTCGCCAACAACAAGCACATTTACTGCTGTTTCCCGCTCTCGCAGTTTTGCTTCTCGTTTTGTCGCGATCTCAATGCTCGTAAGGTGCTGTCAATCAGCTTCCAAAACGCTCACACCCTCTACCCACCCTTTCAGCGGCCATAATGAAGAGGTTACTATGACCATTCCATCTTTTGAGAGCACCTTTAGGCGCTCTCTTGTTTTTCTGTGTTTTTTTATCGCGTTACCCGCCCAAGCTTACACTGAGCAAGAGCTCAAAGCTTTTGCCAAGCTTGAGCAAAAAATGACTCAACAACCGGAGGCGGCGAAGACGTGGCCTACGGACGACATACAAAATAAAGCCCAGGCTTATCGAGAAGAAGCGCTGACTCTCAGCCGCAATGTTCAAGATTTGATAAAAGAGGAGAGCCTGTCCCCCTTATTGGGGCGACAAAAGCCCACGCGCAACCCTGACCAAGCCCCAAAAGGGGTAATGGTGTTTGTGTCACTCACCATGCCCAAGACCGCGCTCAAACAGCTTCTGATGCAAAGTGAGCACTTAGGCGTGCCACTGGTGATACGCGGTGTCTTACCTGAAGGTTTTCCGGCCACGGTCAAGCGAATCGAGGCCTTGATACGCTCACCCAATAAGGCGCCCATTCAAAGCGGCTTTTCCATCAGCCCCGATTGGTTTAAGCAATTTGATATTCACCACGTACCGGCCTTTGTTTCGGTCAAACAAAACCGCTGCTTGCCTAAGCAGCCTTGCAAAGCCAGTGACTACGACATCCTTTACGGCAACATTTCACTTTACCAAGCTCTGGATTACCTCGCGGCCGGGGATGCGCAGCAAAACATTCACCCACTGTTGCGCACGCTCTATTCCCAATAACCCTCTCTCACCCCAACTTTTGATGAGGTGCTCCTTATGCGCATTGACCTCTGGGCTGCGCTCACGCTCAGTTTTTTATCTACTCTCGCTCTTGCCAGCGAACAACAAACCTTTACCGAGAGCGCCAATTGGGCGAAGCAAACGGCAAGCCAAGCTCTAGCACCTCATGCCCTGCCACTCAATGTCGATGACTATTGCAAAGACGCCACGTGTCGACAAGAGATCCGCAGTCCAAAAGAGTCAAGACTGTCAGACGGTGATATCAATGCACAAAAAGGGACAGAGTTTGTGACCAATGGATTGGCTCAAGACATCAACGCGAACTTCAATAAAGGTCGACCCGATGTTAAAGACGACCCGGCGATGCGCTTTGCCTTACTTGGCCAAGAGAATGCTTTTGAAATCACTCATGGTCTCTCAAATGCCTATGTGGATTGTGAGAGCGGCTCCCAATGCGTCATCGATAACATCACAAAACAATGTCACCGACCGACTCACAACCCGGTCCCGTGTGACAAAGTCCCTGTCGCCTCCGTGGTCACCAGCAAGGTGATCTACCGCTGTCCATCCGGTTGGACACAACAAGGGAGGGATTGCCAACGCCCCCTCCCACAATGCCGATACAATAATTACAATTACGTGAGGCAATCAGGGACTAGAAGAGGTTTTTCGGGATCAGAAACCACGTATTTTTGGGATGGAAAGATAGTCTCTCCCAACCAAGGCTACACGCTTGGCGATTTAAAATATACCATCAACTTAAACTGGCAAGCGAGCAAACACTGGGATAAACGCTACGAGATTTGTCGACCCACCACACAAACGAAAAAAGCCACCTTGAGCTGTTCAAACGGATTCTCCTTATCCGGAGGGAACTGCATCAAAAACACCATGACCTGGCGAACACAATGCCGCCTGATGAACTCGTGCAAGATCACTCGCCAGCAATGTATTGAAGGTCGAGCCACCCGCACCATTAATGGCATTCCCACCACGCTCAATTGTTGGAAATATCGGATAGACCATCATTGTGACCGCCCTAATACCTGCGCAAACCTCCCGAAAGACTGTACGACTCAAACTCAACATTGCAGCCTTAAGCAAAATGGGGTGTGCATCGAGCAAGAGGTCACAAAGCGTTGTGCTGAGAAGACATGCCGAGCCACTGATCTGCAATGTGGGGAGCACTCCTTCTGTCTTGACGGGGAGTGTTACGAGGAGGCGCCCAAATTGAATAACAATTTTGATAAGTCCGTTGCGGCACTGGCAGGGCTTGCCGAAGCCGTGAAAGACATCGGCGACCCACCCAAAATATTCACGGGAAAGCCGATGAAGTGCAGTAAGAAACTCGCGGGCTTCAACGATTGTTGTAAAGACTCAGGATGGGGGCAAGGATTGGGAGCGAAATGCAGCGAAGCGGAAGAAGCGCTGGGGGAAGCCAAAGAGAAAGGCTTAACCCTGTACGTGGGGCAATACTGCGCCAAGAAAGTGCTGGGTGTCTGCACCCGTAAAAAGCGCAGTTACTGCGTTTACGACAACAAGCTGGCCAAAATCATCCAAGAGCAAGGGTCTCTTCAGCAACTGGGTAAACGGTTAGGCAGTGCTAAAAATCCCACCTGCGCCGCCATTACGCCCGAAGAACTGGGTCAAATCAATTTTGAATACATTGATTTTAAAGAGTTCTACCCGGAAATGCGTGCCAACACCAACCTCCCCAACTTTGATGAAATCAAGCAACGACTTCAAAGTGCCACGGGCGGATAACAGGCGGCTCTATACCAACGGCACACCATGACATACACACCTCAATGCTCAAGAAGGACATCGTTATGCTTATCAAACCCCTTCAAAATTTTTTACTCAACACCTTGACGCTTTTACGCCTCATTCCAAGTGATGTGATACACATCAAACAGCTAGACCACTATCCCGACATCACGAAAAGGCTGGATGAATATCGAGAGCTGATAGAAAACATTGAGAAACAGACTCACTACTTTAGTAGTGAGTAAGGTATGTGGTCGAAACACCACGCTTTGCTGCACGATAAATACCTTCAGTACTTACTCACGCTGCGCAATCCATCACCACAGCAGATGCGCCACTTACGCGAAAGACCCAAGTGTGTAACCTCTTAATCGCTTTGCCGCACTTAACCAAGGCCTATGATGATGAAAAAAACATGGCTTTACGTCATTACCCTAACGCTGCTTGCTCACCTCCATCCCGCTCTTGCTCAGGAACCTCCTCCAGGGTGGCGATGGTACAACGAACCAAAAGCAAGGCCCGACAAACCCAAACCACTGCCAAATAACACTCAAACGACTGTCTCAAGCCCTAAAACGTTATCGGCGACCGAACAAATGGCCTGGTTTCACTCGGTGCATATCGAAGCGCAAAACGATGCCGTCCTTCACCCTAAAGATAAAGACAAGTTAGCGAGATTTTTAGCGTTGAATCATTTTATCACGGACCAAACCGACCAATTAGGCATGACCTTCAAAGCCCTGCTGCTCGAAAGACCTGAGTTTTCTTACACCAAAGACCATCCGACCGAGCAAGCGGCAAGACAGGTGTATTTAGCACTAGAGGATAAGAAGAAAACCGAAGCGGTTGAAAAGATGAAGCAAGACGGATGGGGCTTTTTCTTTATCTATGAAGGAAAAGATGCGCTCAGCCAGCAACTCGCCCCATCCATTCAAGCGTTTGCTGACCAATACCATTTTGAATTATTGGGCATCAGTAATGATGACACCTTCATCACTAACCTCAAAGCAAACCGCCACAACCAAGGCAAAGTCTCGGTGCCTTTCACCCCCGCCTTGATTTTGGTGCATCCCGGCACTGGAGAGATGAAGCCATTGGCGTACGGCTGGATAAGCCAAAATGATTTAATTGGACGCTTTTACAACGTCGCCACCGACTTTGAGCAATCGGATTTTTAAAGCGAATCAATCCGTATAAAACCACCAAACGCCATAAACAGAGCCAGTATGGCAAGTCTGTAACGTTTGATACAACACACCCAACTTCGTCCAGACCGTTCTCTTAAAGGATGTTCACTCTTCTTTTACCCTAAAACGTCAGGAGGCGCTATGCCATTTCTTCGTACCCTTATGCTGGCTTTTTTGCTTCATGCCGCCAGCGCCCACGCGGCCATGCAAAACCAATATGCCCTGGTGTTCTTTTTTGAAAGCACCTGCCCGTACTGCCATAAGACCGCGCCTAAAATCACTCGCCTTGGCGAGCGATTTCAATTACCGGTTTACGCCTTCTCGGTCGATGGACCGGGTATTTCAGGGTTTGAGGTCCCTATTCCTGTCACACCAGAGATAGGCAAAACCTTTTTCCCAGGCCAGGGAAAAACGGTCATGCCTGCGACCTTCTTAATGAACGTGAACAGCCGTAAGTTCTCACGTCTGAGCATTGGAGACGTACCAGAAAGCACGCTTGCCCAAAGCATTCAGAACGCCCTTAACGATCCGCGAGTGCAGGAGGCTCTCCAATGAAGCGCTCACTTTTCCACCACTTGTCCACCGTTGCGGTGAATAAGCGAGTTATTCCTTTATTTCTCATCAGCTTATCAGGCGTAAGTCACGCCGACACCAACCACTCGCTGGCCCGCTTTTTTGATAACTCAGGGTACAACGCCAACGTCTCAACCCCGACGGCTTACCAAGGGCAATCGGCCAACTACTACACCGGTGGCAGTTTGTTTGTGCGTAATCAAATTGTCGATGCACAGTTGGTCAGCATCACTGTCCCCTCCATCAGTACCGGGTGCACTGGCATTGATATGTTTATGGGGGGATTTTCACACATCAACTCAGATCAACTGGTAAGAGCGGGGAAAGCAATCATTCATAATGCCCCTCCTTTTATTGTCAATTTAGCCCTGCAAACCTGGGCGCCGCAGCTCAAGCAAAACCTTGACAATCTGCAAGCCATTGCCGACAAATATCTCAATCAATCGGTGAACTCTTGTGAAGCCGCGCAAGCGTCCATCGGTGGACTGGCCGCCTTTGCCGCTCCTGCCACCAAAAAGCATGTCTGCGCGACGCTCGGTACACAAAACAACGCCTTCTCGGATTGGGTTCAAGGGCAGCAGGAATGTGGCGCAGGAGGCAAAGCAGCGGGTCAGCTAAAGGACGCCAAAAAGGATCCAGCCCTGAAAGACATGACCCAAACCAATCACAACGTGGTCTGGTCTGCGATCATGAATAACGCTTTTTTGTCCTCCGACAAAAATCTAGCGCAATTCATGATGAGTTTGTCAGGCTCTTACGTGTACGACAAAGACGGCAATCCGCGTTATTACCCTAGCCTTTTGACCGACAACAACAACCTCGTCAACGTGCTGCTCGAAGGGGGCAAGGCTGACGTTTATCAGTGTCGCAAAACAGGCCCAGATGCGTGCATTACCATTACCAAGCGCAATAACTTATCCATAAGTCAAACTAACGGCATACAAAACCAGATACGCAAACAACTGGAATCGATACTGCAAAAGATAGCCACCGACCAAAGACTCACGCGTCAACAAGAGGGTTTTCTGGAGCTGATTCAAACGCCGGTACTCAAGTTCTTTATTGACGACTTATCCGCCAATCAAACCCCCGATACCAGCAACTACTCGCGAATGATAGCGGTGGAGCTGCTTAATCAGTACCTCGTGAGCATGTTAAATGTTGCCCGCCAATCCTTGGCCAACACCAACAACAGCAAGGATGACATCGCCCTCATCACTCGTGATATCGATAACGCCAAACGCTTTACCGCGGGGCTGGCTGAGAACGCCATTGAGGCGCTCAACAACCGCAATCAACTGATTGACTCGCAAAGAAAGACCACGCAGCAAAGCACAAAAGAAATCAGCACGACCACCAAACCTACCCCGGCTTATGGGAACTGACCTATGATACTCGAATATTACACTTACACTTCCGGCGAAGTGGTCAACAAAGCCTTTAATGCGCTGGCCACTTTTTTTAGAACCAATACCTTTGGGGATTACTTACAGATGTGCATGATGCTGGGGCTTATCACCAGTTTGTTTATCTTCATGCTGTCACGTAACCCCAAAGACCTCATCAAATGGATGGTGGTGTTCTTTGCCGTACCCCTGTTTCTTATCAACATGAAAGCCGACATGCTCATCATTGATAAGACGCAACCGGGTAAGGCTTACAAGGTGGATAATGTCCCTTACCTCGTGGCCGTGCCTACTTACTTTTTCTCTTCTATCATGGTGGGGATGGCCGAAGGTGTGGAAGGCATTTTCACCACCTCCGACGATGAGCGTTATGGTCGTACTGGGATGTTGTTTGGCTCTGAGCTGTATCAGCTCTCAAGACAATCCAGGATTAATGAGCTGGCGCTGCAAAAACTCTGGCGAGACTACTTTCATAACTGCATGATTGGGGATGTGAGAATCAATGGGAAATACACCTGGGATGAACTCTTTACCGCCCCTGATATTTTTGCCTTTTTAGACGGCGTTAGGCAAAGCCCGTTGCGCGCCCTTTATCTTGATGAAGGCGGCGGCCGAAGCACCTACAAGCGATGTGAAGAAGCTTACCCTATCATCAAGCAGCGCTTTGATGATGCCGCCAATAAAAACATGAGCTTGTTAGCGCATCAATTGCTTGGCAAAGACGCGGACCGTTATAAGCCGCAAGTGGTGCAGTCACTCACCCGCAGCTACGACAAATTTTTTAGAATGAGTACCAGCGCGTCCAGCACCATCAAACAAAACATGCTGATGAACGAGCTACGCTACAACCTTGATAGCCTTGACCCAACGCAAGCTGCGCTCAATTACGCTTATACCACCAATAAACTGCAAACCACCTCAATGTGGGCGTCATTAGGTTTGATGGCAAGAGAATACTTGCCGATGCTCCATACCATGATGTTTATGTTGTTCGCGTGCCTAGGCTTCTTTGTTGCAGGTGCCGCGGTCATTCCTGGCTTGACCATGATGGTGTTAAAAAACTATTTTGGGACGTTTGCCTTTTTGGCCACGTGGCCAGCCTTGTTTGCCATCATCAACGGCTTTCAGCTTTGGGGACTGGAATCTCTGTCTACGGATGTCTCGGGGAAGTTCGGGGGGCTCGTGCTTTCCAACGCGAATGCCGCGGATGAGCTTCACAGCCGCTTCGCCTGGATCACGGGTATCTTGATGATAGGCGTCCCTATGATAGCCAAAGGCATTTTAAAAGGCGGTCAAGAAGTCATGTCGAGCATGAACTACCAGCTCTCGAGCATGATTAACTCGACCAATGCCAGAGCGAGCGCTGCAGCGTCCACGGGTAATCTGGATTTTGGCAGTATGCAGATTGACAACCACAGCATGAACAACACCCATGCCAATAAGTTTGATACCAATACCCTCGCCAACCAAGGTCACAGCTACACCCAAAACCCAGACGGCTCGGTGACCACACAACACGGAGATGGGCGCACCACCTACGACAGCTCACAAACCACCAGTCGCGGCAACATCAGCGCCAACACGCAAAGCATGCTGCAAGAGAGTGTGGCGAATGCCCGCAGCCAAACGCAGCAAAACCTTGAACAAACCAGTACCCAACTGAGTCAAACCCTCCAAGGAGGCGCCGCGCTGAGCGACCGCTGGCATGATAGTGTGAGTAAAAACCTGGCTTACGGTGAAGGCAATACCAGTGGCTTTAATACTCAAGTCAGCCAAGGTATGAATGACATGCAAACGGCGGTTGACAGCGTGATTCAACAAACGGGTTGGACGAAAGACCAATCAAAAGCTTACCTGCAAAGTGTCTATGGCGGCTTCGAGGGCGGCGTAGGCACCGGTAAAGGGGCATCGCCATTCAATTTAGGCGCCAGTGGCGGCGTGAAATGGTCTGATGATGAACGTACGGCTTACAGCAATATGAATGCCGAGCAAAAGCAGCAGCTTGAGCAAACCACGCAGCAATACACCGAAGGGGCCAATGCCGTGACCAGTGCCGGCACGCAGGTGGACAATAAAGACACCCGAACGTCGGTTGAGCAGTTTGCGCATGATTTTGCAATTAATGCCAGCAACACCAAGTCTCTTGGTGCAAGTGCATTGCAAAGCCAATCGGACTTGAACGCCCTCTCGAATACTCAAACGCGCCTAGACTCTGGCAGTGCCAGCTTTACGGCCAATTCTATTCAAGGCTTCCAGAATTATTTGGAACGACAAGCAAAGCCAGAAGACGTTCAACGTCTAATGACCGCTTACCAACCGGAAGATATTGCCGAGGCGAAAGAGCAATGGCAAGACTACACACGCACTGAAGAGTTCACCACCATGGCGGGACTCGATGGTGACACGGC
>NZ_JBFSPI010000084.1:0-23267 GCF_041464685.1 Vibrio sp. 10N.237.312.B06 | reverse complement strand
TTGAAGCTTACGGCTGGCACGTAATCCCAGCAGTTGATGGTCACGATGCTGACGCTATCAACGCGGCTATCGAAGCGGCTAAAGCGGATCCTCGTCCGACTCTAATTTGTACTAAAACAGTAATCGGCTTTGGTTCTCCAAACAAAGCAGGCACGCACGACTGTCACGGTGCACCATTAGGCGCTGACGAAATCGCAGCAACTCGTAAACAACTAGGTTGGGAGCACGGTCCTTTTGAAATTCCGTCGGAAGTTTACTCAGAGTGGGATGCGAAAGAAGCAGGCGCAGCTAAGGAAGCAGCGTGGTACGAGAAACTTGCAGCTTATGAAGCAGCATACCCTGAGCTGGCAGCTGAATTCAAACGCCGAGTAAACGGTGATCTTCCTGCTGAATGGGAAGAGAAAGCATCGGCAATCATCGCTGATCTTCAAGCTAACCCAGCAAACATCGCATCACGTAAAGCATCTCAAAATGCTCTAGAAGCGTTCGGTGCTATGCTACCTGAATTCATGGGCGGCTCTGCTGACCTTGCGCCTTCTAACCTAACTATGTGGTCTGGTTCTAAGTCTCTTGAAGCAAATGACTTCTCTGGTAACTACATCCACTACGGTGTACGTGAATTCGGTATGACGGCTATCATGAACGGTATCGCTCTGCACGGTGGTTTCGTACCATACGGCGCAACGTTCCTAATGTTCATGGAATACGCTCGTAACGCAATGCGTATGGCTGCTCTGATGAAAACTCAGAACATCCAAGTTTACACGCACGATTCGATCGGCCTAGGCGAAGATGGTCCAACTCACCAACCAGTTGAGCAGATCGCTTCTCTACGTCTAACTCCAAACATGAGCACATGGCGTCCATGTGACCAAGTTGAGTCTGCTGTTGCTTGGAAACTGGCAATCGAACGTAAAGATGGTCCTTCTGCACTTATCTTCTCTCGTCAGAACCTTGCACAGCAAGACCGTGACGCTGAGCAAGTGGCAAACATCGCTAAGGGTGGTTACATCCTGAAAGATTGTGAAGGCAAACCAGAGCTTATCCTTATCGCAACTGGTTCTGAAGTTGAGCTAGCGGTTAGCGCTGCTGCTGAACTAACAGCTGAAGGCAAGAAAGTACGCGTAGTCTCTATGCCTGCTACTGACGCATTCGACAAGCAAGACGCAGAATACCGCGAGTCTGTACTTCCATCTGACGTTACAGCACGTATCGCAGTAGAAGCTGGTATCGCTGACTTCTGGTACAAATACGTTGGCTTCGGTGGCAAGATCATCGGCATGACAACGTTCGGCGAATCTGCACCAGCAGGCGAGCTATTCAAGATGTTCGGTTTCACTACTGAAAACGTAGTAAACACAGCAAAAGAGATTCTTGCTTAGTCTTGATTAAATTGCCTCGCCCTTAATTGGGTTGATGCATTATTAGTTCTACAATACCAAACGTATAAAGTGAAACTAAAAGGCCTGACTTCGATAGTCAGGCCTTGATTACCGCTTAACAGAAATATCCAACGTTACAGGATCATTTCACATAGTGGCTTTTTGTTTACCAGAATCTTAACTCTCTACTTATCGCTCCACACAGCCATTTCATTACCACTTGGCTCTCTAAAATGGAAGCGTCGCCCGCCGGGAAAGCTGAATATCTCACGGTTTATCTCGCCACCAGCATCCAACACCTCACACTCGGTTTGCTCAAGATCTTCGCTATAAAAAACCATCAACGCCGCACCACTTTCAGCATTGGACGCTAGATCCGCTAAATAAAACCCACCCATTAAGCCTTTACCTTCAAAAGCAGAATACTCAGGGCCGTAGTCTTCAAAGATCCAACCAAACACTTGGCTGAAAAATGCCTTCGTGGCGGCGATGTCTCGTGCTGCAAATTCAATGTAGTTAATTGAGCCATGTTCCATACCTGATTCCTTCTGCTTTATGCCTTTTTCCTAATGATAATAGCTTACGCCCTAATTAGAATAGCTTATGCCCTAATAAGAATAGAGAGCAGGCTCGAAGATCTAATCTTAGACAATCACGTCAACTGACATCACTTTTTACGAACGACAGGGTGGGTAGTCAGAGCCATGCAGTTCTTGTACAAAACCAGAACCATTGCCACTGTGCGTGATCCATACTTTCTCTTTCGCTCGCGTCATTGCCACATAAAATAAACGACGCTCTTCCGCATAAGGGAACGCATCTGATGATTCGGTCAATGCGCCATCAATATGCAGCTGTTTCTTCTTCGTCGGGAACTGTCCTTCGTCAACACAAAGAATAATGACAAAGTCCGCCTCTTTACCTTTACTGCCGTGGCAAGTCATGAATTTGATATCAATGGAGGTGAAGATTTTTTTCCAATCTTCTAGCAACTCTGGCTTGTGGTAATGATTACGTCCAAGTAGCAGCACAGACTTGTTGGTTTTGCCTTTTGATTGACGGTTCAATTGGTCGAGGATTTTCTCAACTTCTTTGCTTGTTGCACTGTACACCGCCTTCTGTTTCTGTTGCTTGAAGCTGTTCAGTTCTTTCGGAAGCTGAATCGGGTTTTCCTGCACAAAACGATTGGCAACTGCACCTAACTGGTTGTTAAAGCGGTAAGTCGTATCTAGGTGATGAATCGTCGAGCTCTCAAAACGATCCTTAAAGCCCGTCGTTAAATCCACATCTGCGCCCGCAAACTGGTAAATCGACTGCCAATCATCACCTACCGCAAAAATAGAAGCTTGGTGTTGCGCTTTCGACTGATTACACAGTGCTTCAACCAAGGCAAGGCGATCTGGCGAGATGTCTTGATACTCATCGATCATGATGAACTTCCAAGGCGAGATAAACTTGCCCTTTTCGACATACTGAGTCGCTCGGCTGATCATGATTGAGAAGTCGATATGATTCTGTTCTTTCAGTTCTTTTTGCCATGCTGTCACGCATGGCCAACACAGTGAAAGCTCGCTGTTGAGACGCGTGTAGTCTCTATGATCAATCAGCTGCTGCTGCACTTCTTTCTTCGATAAACCCGATGCATTCAACTGCTCAAGCTGCTTTTCAAGCCAACCAATCAACTTGAGGTTTGAAACATGGCTACCAAGTTCGTCATCACCTGTTAAATAAGCGATTGGCCATTTAGACAGATGCTTTTGCCAACGTTTGAAGTTAGTCGGCGTCATCCAGTGCTTTTTCAACCAATCAATACACCATGCTTGGCGTTGATTGTCATCGAGCGCTAACGGAGAGATAACCACACGTTCAGGTTCAACCTGATTAAGGATCTTTAAACCCAACTGGTGGAAAGTACTCACTTGCACCTTCTCTGCTGATAAACCAATTTTGCTGTTAAGGCGCTGTTTCATCTCTTCCGCTGCTTCGCGACCAAATGCGAGCAATAACAGCTCTTCAGCTTGAGCTTGATGGCTTTGCAGTAAATACGCGACGCGAGCCGTTAGAACACTGGTTTTACCCGAGCCTGCACCCGCTAAAATAAGGTTGTGATCATCATTCATCAACACCGCATATTGCTGCGATAAGTTCAGTGGTGACGATTCACATTGAGCAAACAATACTTCCCAGTTTTGTCTTTCTGTTTCTAACCACTGCTGATTTCTTTCGGCTTGCTTAATTTCCGTCTCAGACAACCATGGCTGCATTCGAGCAATGCGGTTTGGCATACGCTGCGCCGCTTCTTCTAAAGTCATCGTCATGTTTTCTAAACTTGAGTTAACCATGTCGACCCAAATCTTAACTTTAGAATGCGCTAGGAAAGCTGGAAGTTGCTCAAGACGTGTCAATTCAGCTTCCCATTGAGGAACGTGTTCAGCCAATTGTTCACATTGTGTGTCATGCCACTTCTGATAAGCAGCAACCGATGCGCGTGCAAATTGACGGCATTGTTCCCAAGGTAGACCTTGTACTAACCAGCTTCGCTGTTTGCCATCTTGTTGATTAGCAAAGAACTGTAACGATCCCCAAAACAATCCGCGTTTTATCGCGATCTTGCCACTCCAAATAGTAAACGGGATTCGTTCTTCACTGCCTACTGAAGATAACAGCAGGCGTGGACCACCAAGTTCGACTTGATGATATTCATTTTGAATAAAAAACTGTGCAGTCTTGTTAGCGCTTAGCTGCATTGGAGTGTGCTCTCTAATTGGGAATATTGAATTTATATCATGATGCTGTGAGAATTAATAATGTCTCACATCTTATCGATGCTTTCATGACCATCTAGGGGCAATTATGGATAAGTATCAAATTCTTGTGCTTGATTTCTGTTAGGATTATGGTTTTAGTGTGTCAAGTGAGCGACTGTGGACTTCTCAGCCAAATTGCGCCTCTATTGGGCGAATAAAACCATAAATTACAGCGTATTAATTCTCATCACTCTACTCGGTGTTGTAGTTCCTGCTTGGTATTATGGACAAAACACACTCATCACACCTTTGATCTTAGGTGTTATTGCTGCGGCTCTTGCTGAAAGTGATGACAGTTTTACTGGCCGTCTCAAAGCACTCACATTGACCTTTATCTGTTTCGCTGTAGCCGCTTTCTCTATCGAGATCCTGTTCGATACACCTTGGCTGTTCGCGATAGGGCTTTTCGTTTCAACCTTCTCTTTTATTATACTCGGTGCAATTGGCCCTAAATACGCCAGTATCGCGTTTGGTTCGCTGCTTGTTGCTATCTATACCATGCTTGGGGCTCACGAGAGCACTAACCTTTGGTTTCAACCTCTACTATTGTTAACGGGCGCAGCTTGGTACTACTTCATGTCGATGATTTGGCAGATCGTATGGCCGATGCAACCAGTGCAGCAAAACCTAGCAACAGTATTCGATCAAATCGGCAATTACATCGGCTCTAAAGCAGAGCTCTTCTATCCAGTTTCAGATTTGATTCCCCAACCACATCGCATTATTGAAGCCAAACTCAATGCTAGCACTGTTAACGCGCTCAACATGTGCAAAGCAACGCTACTCAACCGCTCTAAGCGCGGACACATTGACGGACCGAGTGACCGATTCCTTAATACTTACTTCATCGCACAGGATATTCATGAACGCGTAAGCTCCAGCCACTACCGTTATCAAGAACTGGCAAAACACTTTGAGCGATCAGACGTTTTATTTCGATTTAAGTATCTACTAGAAGCCCAAGCCACAGCCTGTAAAGAAGTGGCGAGCTCATTGAAAGTCGGAGCTGAATACCAACATGGCGATAAGTCTGTATTAGCACTTGATGAGTTAATGTCTTCGCTTAACCATCTTAACCAACAGAACAAGCCCGAGTGGAAATCACTGCTCAACCAACTGGATTACTTATTCAATAACCTAGCTACCGTCGAAAAGCAGCTCTCGAATATCAGTAACCCGGATGCGGAAAAGTTGGAAGAAGACGTATTGGACGATACCAACCCTCATACTTTGACGGCAATGTGGCACAAGATCAAAGCCAACCTGAATACCGACTCGATGCTGTTTCGTCATGCAATTCGTATGGCAATCACATTGACGCTCGGCTACGGGATCATTCAAGGTTTTGAGATTGAAAGAGGTTATTGGATTTTGCTAACAACACTGTTTGTGTGCCAACCAAACTACAGTGCAACGCGACAAAAGCTGACGGCTCGTGTCATTGGCACCGTCGCAGGCTTGTTGATTGGAGTACCGTTGTTGACCTTTTTCCCATCTCAAGAGAGTCAGCTGGTATTCATTGTGGTCAGTGGCGTGATGTTCTTCGCTTTCCGTATCAATAACTACGGTTTCGCGACCGCCTTTATCACACTGCTTGTGCTCTTTTGCTTCAATCAATTAGGGGAAGGCTACGCAGTTGTATTGCCCAGACTAGCAGATACCTTCATTGGCAGCGCGCTCGCTGTTTTAGCGGTTAGCTATATTTTACCGGACTGGCAATCAAAACGACTTCACAAGGTGATGGCAGATGCGCTTGATTCCAATAAAGATTATCTCGCTCAGATCATTGGCCAATACCGTGTAGGCAAAAAAGACAGCCTTAGCTATCGTATTGCACGCCGCAGTGCACATAACAATGATGCAAATCTGACTGCCGCTGTTAGTAGCATGCTGGTTGAGCCGGGTAAGTATCGTACATCTGAAGATGAGAGCTTCCGATTCCTAACACTCAATCATGCACTACTCAGCTATATCTCTGCTCTGGGAGCTCATAGAACACGTATCGATGACGAAGCAACACACAAACTGGTACTGGACGCACACAGAGTAATACACGAGCATCTCGACGCTCTCAACGACCAGCTGTTTTGTCATCAAGAACAATGCGAAGTAAAAAACGCTTACGATCCTGAACTTGATAAGCGTTTAAGTGAATGGAGAGAAGAGGATGAGAGCTCTGTTAGAATGGTTCTACAACAGCTACATTTGATTTATCGAATGCTTCCAGAACTGCATACCTTAGCCACAAAATTTGCAGTTAAAGTTAAGATTGAAAAGCCGCTTGAAAAAGAAGTTTCAAGATGAAAAACAAAACAACAGTAAAAACAAAAAGATAACGAAACTGCTCATTTTTTGAACACTCCGTGTGTTTATACATTGCTCTACCAAAAGGCTCATCTAGGTAGAGCAACCACTTGCCTACCCTTTATCTACAAGGGCCGTTCAAATCTTACACACATGTAAACTTGCTGACTTTGATTGACTCATCCATAACTTTGCCTAACATTCCTCGGACAAAAAACAACCAAAGGGATCTATAGTTGTCTTAGTTTTAGGAAACTTCAAACTTCATTTAATATTCACTTAATCTTGTTTGATTTATTGAATCAGTAAGCTATGCTCTATTGAGCATATGAATTTGAACTAAGGTCTCATTATGAATACACAGCAATTTGAAGCATTTAAGCAGAAAATACAGCTCCTTAACCCGCAGCAATTGAAAGCACTTCAAGGTGAAATAGACGAAAACCTTGAAACAGATCAACCTTCTCTTTTGACAGATGAAGAGTTAAACGTACTGAATGAGTTGTTCAATTAATAGACTAATGTCACTATTTTAGCTTAAATCCACCTGATCTTAGTAATTTGTAGCCGTTCTCCATTGCACTCAAAATATCGTCCGCCTAGACTCATTTCATACGTCAATAAAAGGTTCTGCTATGTCGATATCTGGTATTCAATCTGGTTACGCCATCATTCAGCAGTCAACCAACATGGCTGAAGAAGCCGCTATCGAGCTTAACCAAAACTCCAAACACTCTCCAAAAACCAACGACACTTTCCAAACTAGCGATTTGAGCTTCAATCAAATAGAACCTGAACAACCCATTTCGTTTAAAGAGAAAGAGCCTGAACCAGCTTCTTCCTCTACTGAAGCGTTATTAAAGCTGACACAAAGTGCAAATTACAACCGTGTTGGTGCGAGTGTGGTTGATCGTCAAAACGAAGCCATTGGTAGCCTTCTCGATATCCATATCTGATTCGAGCTACTATTTATCGATTTGATGGTTACCCTCTTTTTGACTAACAAATGGCTCTAAATCCATACAAACTGTAACTCATTATATCAGGCACTTGTTTCTGGTTTATTACTCGGTAGAATCAGCGCAAATCAATTTTGCTGCACAAACTTTACTTCATACTATTTATGCCAAAACTAAATCTGCATCGCCGTGACTATGTTTCTATTTTAGGAGGCGACATCTCCGCAGACGAATTAGAAAAGAAGCTCCAGCCTCATTTTGATAAGCCAGTGAATAAACTGACTCCGAGCCCTTACCTGACTGAAAAAAACCTTACACGTCGCTGGGCGGCTCTCGATAATGCAGACTCGCAGCAAGAACTGCTCGACCCTCATACTCAAAGCCAGATTCAAGCTTATGAGAAAAACATCGAGCACTTTATTGGCACCGTTAAAGTCCCTGTTGGTATATCTGGCCCTTTAAGAGTCAATGGCCTGTTTGCTAAAGGCGACTACCTAGTCCCACTTGCAACCACTGAAGCGGCGCTTGTCGCGTCGTATAACCGTGGTTCAAAGCTGATCACAGCTTGTGGTGGTGCAAGTGCAATGTTGCTCAATGAAGGCGTAACACGTACTCCTGGTTTCGCATTCCAAGGATTGGTTGAAGCAGGACAGTTTGTCGCATGGGCAGTGACCCAGTATGACCAATTTAAAACCTTAGCTGAATCAACAACGTCGCACGGCAAACTTACCGACATCAATATCAACATCGAAGGTAACCATGTTTACTTGGTGTTTGAATTTCTAACCGGAGACGCTTCTGGTCAGAATATGGTAACTATCGCGACCAACGCGGTATTTGAGTACATCATTGAACATACACCAGTGAAACCCGATCACGCCTTCCTTGATGGCAACTTATCGGGCGACAAAAAAGCCAATACCCAGACCTTGCGCAGTGTCCGTGGTAAAAAAGTCACAGCCGAGGTCAACATCTCTGCTGAGCTTGTCGCTAAGTACCTCCACACCACACCAGAGAAGATGGTGCAGTTCGGACAAATGACCACAGTCGGTGGTGCTCTAAGCGGTACGATTGGTATCAATGCTCATTATGCCAATGCACTTGCTGCGCTCTACATTGCTTGCGGCCAAGACGCGGCGTGTGTTGCTGAGTCTGCGATTGGTATGACTCGTATGGAGCTCAACAAAGAAGGTGGTTTGTACGCGAGCGTCACACTGCCTAACTTGATGTTAGGAACAGTCGGTGGCGGTACAGGCCTACCAAGCCAAAAAGCGTGTCTCGATTTACTAGGGCTACACGGCAATGGTAAGTCACAAGCCTTAGCTGAGGTTTGTGCTGCTTTATGTTTGGCAGGTGAACTATCGATTGTGGGGGCATTCTGTGCGGGTCACTTTTCGCGAGCTCATCACAAGTTAGCGCGCTAGTTTCTGTTATAAAACCTTAAACCGACCGTTGTCACGTATTGAGTGAGTTGTGCATGGATTACTTACATTTATCGCGAGTGAGCCTTAAACACCTCACTGCGCTTCATATTATGCTGAACACACACAGCGTCACTCAAACGTCAGAGCAACTCTTTGTCAGCCCTTCGAGTGTCAGTAAAACTCTGTCTCAGCTACGTGACATCCTTAACGACGAGCTTTTCTATCGGGACGGCACTAAGCTTATCCCGACTCCCTTTGCCCTAAAAATAGCGCCCACTGTTCACGCGATTCTTTCCAGCATGAACGGGTTACTTCACCAAAAGAGTTTTACTCCTCAAGAGTATCAAGGCAGCTTTTCACTTTCGATGCGTGAAAGTACCTTCGAAGTGTTTGCCTCGAAGATCAGCAAAATCACCACTGAACTTGCACCAAAAGCCAAACTTAATATCTATTCGAAACAGGAGCTTGGATTCGATGCTTTGCTCAGTGGTAAGGTCAACTTGATCCTGTTGCCACACGATATCTCTCAACCCCCAACGGATAATAAAGAGCTGGTGTGGGAAACGATTCTTCCTGATGAAATGGTTTGTTTGATGGGCGCTCACCACCCTCTCGCTCAGCAAGAACTAACAGTTGAAGGCTATTTAGACTACAAACACATTGGGATCTTAGATAACGAACTGTCTAAGCCTTACTTTGAGCAAAACTTAGTGCAATGTCATAAGCCTAGAGATATGGCGATATCGGTAGCGGACTTTGGCGCGGCTGCGGTGCTATGTCACCACACACCTTTCTTGTTCACTTGCTCAAAACAATGGGCTGAGCATGCCAAACAAGCACAAGGTTTGGTAAGTAAGCCGCTTCCTTTTGATTACGGAAAAGTAGCGTATAGTTTGGTATGGAACAAGCCAAACATGAATGATCAGGCGATCAAATGGTTGTGTGACTTGTTTTTAGAAGCCTAGACCTTTGTTAGAAGCAGATTGAACTAACAAGACTGGTTTTATAAAGACTGAAATTTGATAAGAGACTAAGTATATACCTCAGGGGTTTGCATTGCTCTTTGAACAATTGAGTAGAGCTTATCGTGAAAGCTCTGCATTTGTTGTTCGGTGCATTTAGGCCACTCTAAAGCTTCGCCAATTACCCCATGATGTTGAAACGCATTTAACCGAATTCGAACATCACTTGGCAAACCCTTCAAGTAATACCCGACCTGCTCTACCTCGATATCTAGGTCACTTTTATTAGGAATATGCAGTAACCGAACTTCATGTAATTTGCCTTTATCAGCTAAGTAGTTAATGGTTTCAAACACTCGATGGTTCCCTCTACCCACTAACCATTGATGCGTTTCAGATTGCCATGATTTTAGGTCGATCATCGCACCATCAAGGTAAGGTAATACCTTATCCCAACCTTGCTGTGTCAACGAGCCATTACTATCAATAAAACACGTTAAGTGTGCCAATTGCGGATCGCTTTTGATCGCCTGAAATAGCTCGACGATAAACGGCAATTGCATGGTCGCCTCGCCACCCGAAACGGTAATACCGCTCAGGAAGAATTGATTGTGCCTAACCAGTTCAAGCACATCTGATACCGTCATCGTGGTGATTTTGGGGCTAGACTTATGATCACAGATATCGACGCACTGATCGCAGTTGGTACACGCTAACGGATCCCACTTCACTTTGCCTTCAATAAGACTCAGAGCACTGCTCGGGCAGCCACTCACGCAGTCTCCACAATGGTTACAGTGGTTGATGGTGTGTGGATTATGACAAGTGATGCAATCGAAATTACACCCCTGTAGGAACAGCACCAAGCGATTTCCTGGTCCATCAACACAAGAAAAGGTCAGCACACGGCTGACCTTCGCTTGTTTTTCTGTCTTATTATTTTTAACCCTAGCCATTTGAGTTGTTAGATCAGAAATTTTCATAATTCACATTGTTCGTATTCGAGAAACACATAACATGCGTACGTTAAAGCTATTCGTATGTCGGCGACATCTCTAAGCTCGCTACGCGTGGTTTACGCTCTAGTATGCCCGTATTTTTTGCAGCTTCAGCACCAAGGAAAGTGGTATTGGTGCGTGAACCTTGCTCGTCATATTTGGCAATGTCAGACAGCTTAATCATATAACCTGTCACACGAACCAAATCGTTCGATGCTACGTTAGCGGTGAACTCACGGTAACCCGCTTGAATCGCCCCTTTACACAGGTTGAACATCGCTTCTGGATTGGACTTCACCGTTTCGTCGATGGTCAGAATGTCGCTGATACCCGACGTGTAGAACTTGTGGTGACCAGCCGTCGCACATACGTAAGACACTGGATCCGGTTCTGTTCCATAAGGGATGCGTACACCCGGCGTCACATCTTCATCGAGGCTGATACCACCTTGAGCGTGTAACAGAGCCTTACCTTCCAGCCCATATTTCACTTCCGAGTTTTCAACAATCTCAGCCAGCTTTTCAGAAATACGATGGCCTAACTGATTTGCTTGTTCATCGTGACCATAGCGCCCTGCTTTGCCTTCTTTTTCCATTAAGATGTTAACCGCCTCAGCCATGCCATAAATACCAAACATTGGCGCAAAGCGATCTTCTTCAATTAAGCCTTCTTTGGTTAAGAAGCCTTCGAAGAAGTTAGACTCTTCATGTAAGAAGCGACTACGTGCATTCATCAATTCGATCATGATGCTGCTGTAGTTAGGTAGTACTTGCTGTAAGAAGTCTACGCGGTCCTCAGATTTCAGAGCTACTTGCTTGAGGTTCATGCGTACTAGCGTGTTTGAACCACCCGCCAGAGGCAAAGAGTTGTAGCAACTCACGATGCCAAAGCGCTTATCTCCGTAGGCAGCGGCGTGTGCAGGATAATTAGCAATATGCGGCTTGCTGCATTCACAGATATTGCTCGCAGCATGACGCAATAGGTCATCAGGTGTGACTGCAGGGTCGTACATAAAGGTTAAGTTAGGTGCGATCTGCTTGAGTTCAGCATCCACACGTAAAATAATGCGACATACAATGTTGTCACTAGGTCCAATATTAACGTGCATGAAGGCATCTGGCAGCGTGCGATCCAGCATGATCCAGAACAACTTCAGTTTTTGGTATACCTGCTCATCCGTCAAACCGCCAACAAAAGGCATCAACACATCGTCTAACTGGCCTAAATAAACCGGAATTGAAGTCACTGACGGAACGTGATGATAAAGGATGGTGAGCATGTTCAATGCTTCGTCGAAATTAGTTGCCGCGCTAAGCTCTAAATACTTGGAGCCTTGATGTAAGTACTTAGAATAATCAGGAAGCACATAGCGCGGCTTAAATGGGGCGTGACCTTCAAACATGTCACACAGCACACCTTGTTGTAAGGCTTGCTCTACTTCATTGCTTACCGGCATATACGGCAGACTGGCTTCAGCTTCTAAGGCAAGATAGCTCGACTTCTGTTTTGGGGACAGGTTGGCATCTAAAATGATATTGCTAAAGCGTTGTTGTTGTTCTGAAAGTGTTGAAGAAGTAGATGACGCAGATTGGTGGCTCATGATTAAACCCTTAATATTCTTATGGGCTTATTTTATATCTCACACTTACATTTCCACTAATGAAATGTATGCAAGCCTACATTTCCAAAATGGAAATTACCATTTGTAACTTAGTAATTTATGAATAGATAGCTTGTAAATTTTGTGAATAGACAGTTTTTAAATTGGCCATTTGCCAATTAACGATGGTTGTTTATCGATGATTGTCGTTGGGGAAGGGAAAGAATGAGCAGAAGAGATTAGGCCGCTTAATTGAACCGTTTAGTTTAAAACGCAAGTGCGTATAAATAGAAAACCCACATAACGGATCCAAAGATCGTTGATGTGGGTTTAGTCAATTAAGCGTGAGTGCAGTTATCTGGAGTTATCTATACGTCAACTCCAGATACGTCAACTACAGACAAGTAACCTATAGATGAGGAACCACTTGTTTACGGCCTACACCCATCAGAACCTTCAAAGTACCTTGTGGGGTGTCGATTGAAAACGGTGTTGAGACTTCAACAATCGAAAAACCTGCTGCGCTCAATACATTCTGGGAGCGCTGTTCGCTGACCCCAAAATCTTCGCTGTCGTTTTCTAAGTACCAATCCCAGTGTACAAAAACCCCATCGTTTTCTAACAGAGTATAAATAAGGCTGACCGTATCTTGTAGGTTCGGAATAAAGCCACATACCGAAGAGGCTACCACTAAGTCAAACTGATTTCTGAATGCTGGGTGTTGGGCTGCAAGTCCGCGCGATAAGATATCAACGACAGGCTCTACATTAGACAGCTCTTTTTTATCTAACTCTTCAATCATCCCTTCTGAGATATCGAGAGCGATAATCTCTTTTGCAAAAGGAGATATTTTCTGGCTGAGTAATCCTGTACCACAACCAAAATCAAGGACACGGGTTCCGTTCAAATCAACGAGCTGTGTTAACTGGTCAAATGCGGACTGTGCGAATACAGCAGTAGCGGGGTCGTTATCCCAATCAGGTGCGTACTCGTCCCATTGTTTCGCCATCATGGCCTCCATCTTTACTTCTTGTAGGTTCGGAACGCCCCCAGAATAAACCAAATTAGTCAATTCGTCATAGAGTTATCATGCAAAGATGGACTATTTCTAAGATAGTCAGCACAATATTCAGATAATATGCACCGCCACCCGCTCAATATGGAAATGAAATGAACCTTTCCCAAGTCCAAGCCTTTTGTTCTGTTGCTGATTTAGGATCCGTCTCTGAAGCTGCGCGACAGCTTGAATGTAACCGAACCAAACTGAGCATGTCGATCAAAGCCTTGGAAAAAGATTTAGATGTCGAATTGTTCGTACGAAGCGGCAACCACGTTGAACTTTCTGAAGCGGGTAAAGCGATTTACAAAGATTGCGAAGGCATGTTAGTAACGGCAGCGCGTATTAAACAAACCTGCTTACATGTTTCAGGTGAATTCAACGCCGAGATTTGGATCGCACGCGACGATTCCCTACCCGATGAAATGTGGCAAAGTTTATCGCACGCCCTAAACAACAAATACCCTTCCACTTCTTTCAACTTCGTTCTCGCGTCTAGTGGCGACTTAGCTAATCTTGTCGAAACTCAGCAAGTTGATTTTGCGTTTGGTGTCGATTACGAGCGTGTCGACGACCCAAGAATTATCTACAACCCACTCGGCAAGATCCGAATGATGTCGGTATGTAAGAAAGGGCATGATTTGAGTGCGATGCGAAGAGTATCGGATGAAGTACTAAGAAATTCGATGCAAGCGACCATGGTTTATCTCAATGAAAAAGATAACCCTGAGCTTGAGCCCTTCTCTCGCCGATACATTGGTTTTTCTAGCTTCGATTTTATGTTGGATACGATTCTACGAGAAGATGCATGGGGCGTAATGCCTGAGCCATTGATACGCCATTTATTGCGTGAACAGGAACTGGCGGTGATCAAGCACACTTATGGCCTAACTCAAGAAGACTACTGTATGTTTACTGCGGCAGGTATGGCGGAGCACCCAGGTATGAATTGGTTAGCGGATCAGATAAGCGATTACTTGTTTGATTTCTAAAGTGTCAGATAATGTTCTATCTCGACACTTAAAATCGTCTAACAAATAGAAAGCCCTCTCTTTAGAAGACCATCACGTGATCCACTAAATAACGTCCGTCTTCTTCAACTAACACCATTTCTGCCACAAATTCGCCTTTCGCAATGGTATACGCTTGCTTCCAAACAAAGGCGATGGAATCGGAGCGTCTGAATAGCGCCACAGGCTCACGTTCAGCAAAAAATCCGTTGCTGTGTTGATAATGATGACACACCTTCGCTAGATACTCAGGCGTCACAATATCCTTCATGCGCTGCGTAAAATCTCGGCAGTGCTGAGCGTGGTCAACCTTAGTTGAACCGTCCATCAAATTGTCCATGATCGGGTTAGCAATCACCCACAACTCACTATCACCAATATCGTCAAACTTCATATTTATCCATTCCTTTGAAACTGCAGCCAAATAACACAATTCGATAAAACGCTTGCAACCAATCTGTTTTATTAATCATAAGCGATCTTATTTTACTTGCACACCATCTCTAGAAAACAGTCATCGTCAACTTTACTGACACCCGAGCCCGTCGCTAAGTTATTGAATTATAATAACTTGAGTATAAAACGAGTTACCGACATATAAACGTCATCAGATAAAGTTTGTAAAGCTAGCTCAATATTAGAACAATGAAGTTATCAAAAACATCTGGAAAATATTATGTGTGACAGGAAAAGCCAAAACGAAAACCGAGTACTACTGTTCTCAGCCCTTTTAGCATCAGGCTTCGCGATTGGCGGATTGGTGTTGGGTCTTCTCGTTGGCTCTCTAGTCATAGTATTTGACGGTGTCTATTCTCTTATCAGTTTACTGTTAACTTTATTGTCACTAGCTGCTTCGAAATACATTAATCGCCCATCAGACAGGGAGTTCCCGTTCGGTCGAGCAATCATTGAGCCAATCGTAATCGCCATTAAAGCGATTGTGATTCTGCTTGTGGTCGGTTATTCGCTTTACTCTGCGATTGGTGCTCTGATGACAGGTGGTCGTGAAGTTGATGCTTCTATCGCAACTCTGTTTGGTATTTTCAACGTATTGGGTTGTGGTTACGCTTGGTGGTACATCGCTAACAAGAGCAAACGTATTTCTTCAGGTTTGATTCAAGCTGAGTCTAAACAGTGGCAAATGGATACGCTGTTGAGTGTGGCAGTTACGGCAGGTTTCGTTGTTGCTTGGTTGGTGGCTTACTCTCCGTTTGCTGAATACGCGGTATATGCCGATCCAATGATGATGTTGCTGATGTCTTTCTACTTCATCAAAGTGCCGTTCGACATGTTGCGTGAAGCAATGCGTGAACTGCTAATGATGTCGGCAACCAAAGATATTTGTGACGCGGTAGATAAGAATGTTGTCGCTGTGGACAAAGATGCGGACCAAGATTTGGAGCTGATGGGTGTGACTAAAGTTGGCCCAGAACTAAGAATTAACGTTGATATTCATACCAACGACCAACAAGCGATTGCGGTCGATGATATTGAACGAACGCGCCGCCAGCTTAAGCGACGCCTATCTAAGATGCCTTATGAGCTTCAATTGAATCTCAATGTCGCGAGTTAAGTTTTCCACAGTAAACGAGGACACACCTCACCCGAGAACATAAACTCAGATTAAGAGTGAGATTGAGCCTTTTTAGAAGCCGACGCCTTTGCCGTCGGCTTTTCTCTTGTTACCCACCAGCAAGCGAGTGAACCAACGGTTACCATACAAACGCCCTGCCAAAATGTCATGGTCAACGACAAGCCTAAAATCAACGAAGAGAGTACGGTTGCGAAGATTGGCGTAAAATACGACATGGTTGCCAAAAATACCATATTGCCACCCAGAATTGCCGTATTCCAAAGTGCATAACCTGCGCCCATACAAGCGCCAGCTAACGCTAAATCAATCGCCGCACTCGTTGTCATCACCATGCCGGTTTCATCACTCAATGCGTATTTGATCCACAGAGTGATCGCCGTAGCGATAAAGAAAAGCACAATCGCATTCTGTCCTTTAGCAACGCGCTGGGTGTAGTTACAGTAAACAGCCCAAATAATCGCACCAAAAAACGCCATAGAATAGGTCTTAGGATTAGTCGCAATGTTGGCAGCAATTTGATCAACAGATAGACCTTGGTCACCACTGATGCTCCAAGCCACACCGAAGAATGCCAAAAAGATACTTGGATAAACCAACCAGTTTATCTTTTTGTCACTCAACAGCACCGCAAACAACACCGTTAGTGCAGGCCATAGGTAGTTGATAACGGCCATTTCTAAGGCTTGATGTCGGCTATTTGCCATTCCTAAAGCCAGTGCTAGGAAGATCTCGTAGCACACGAATAAGGCACCACCGATCAACAAATACGATTTGGAGAAGCGCGACAGCTTAGGTAACCCCATAACACAGACCAACAACAGTGAGCTCACCGTATAAAGACTGGCGGCACCACCAATTGGGCCCAGTTGTTCTGACACACTGCGAGACAATGCAATTAAGCAGCTCCATAGTAAAATGGCAGCAATGCCGTAGCAGCTATGTCGATGAGATTTCAGCACGCCTCTTCCTTCTTTTTATTGTAATTAGGTAATCAAAGCGAGCTTAAGCAAAGGTAGGCTTAAACACCACTATCGATAAGTTGCAGTAAGTAAAAATAAGTAGCCGAGCACTTAACTGTACTCGGCTATCAATCATTTACTCAAAATTCTAAAAGCAGTTAGCAATTAGCAATTAGCAATTAGCAATTAGCAATTAGCAATTAGCAATTATGCCAACAAAAGTGCTTGCAGGTCAGCAAGAGACTTAACCTGATAATGAGGGTTAATTCCTGCTGGCGTCGCTTTCTCTTGGCTGTTCAACCAACAGGTCTCAATACCAAAATCCAAGCCACCTAAAATATCAGAGTGTGGGTTGTCCCCGACCATCAATACTCTTTGCTTTGATGGCAATCCAATCAGCTTGTGCGCATGCTCAAAAATTTCCGCATCTGGTTTAGCGACACCGACTTCCTCAGAAATGATCACATGGTCAAAGTAGTCTGTCATTCCTGTTCGTTCCAAACGGATTGACTGCAGCTTTGTGAAACCATTGGTGATGATGCCCATATTCACTTTGCCTTTTAACGACTCCATCAACTCTTTTGCACCAGGAAGCAGAGAACAGATGTCTGCCATTGCGGCTAAAAACGCACTGTTTAGTGCTGCCGTGGTTGTCTCTAACTTTGTTGCCCAGCTTTCAAAACGCGCGTGCTTCAGTTGTGCAGCCGTAATACGGCCATCTTGGTAATCGACCCATAACGGCAAATTAACCTCTTGATAAACTGAATAATCCTGTTCGCTAAAGTCCACGCCAAAACGGGAGAACATCAGCTTCATTCCTTGAAAAGCATCAAAGTGGAACAAAGTTTCATCTGCATCAAAGAATATCCAATCGTACTTCATTTTATGTCCTATTATTCGCGCGGTTGAGCAGTGCTTGTATTTATTTTCTCGTTGCCTCAAAGGCCAGATGTGCATTCTACTATCAATTTTGTGAGCCTGAATATAGTTCTAAGAATTTATAGAAAACAAGCAACAAGTCATGATGTATCGCAAATTTTGCCACATATTAAACCAATACCATACAAGAAATACACTTAAGTACCTGGAGGTACCATGAAGCACTTCTTACCGTCATCCGTCATGCTCACCCCATTCCTTGTTAAGTATTATGATGAACAACCAGAAGACACCTCTGACGCCTTAGATACCGATGAGTCTCAGCAACCTCAAATTGAAGCTAACGATGACTCACGCAAACCATCGACACAAACTGAACTTGAACCGACGTTGAGTGAATAGCCTTTACTTTCATGGTCATGGAACGCAATTCTGTTATTAAATCAATCAATAGTTCGCTTTCCATTACTGACAATAAACACATAAGAAAACCATAAAAACGATTGCTATATGAGCCCTATCACAACACATAATCACAAAGTGGTAGTTCGGAATCAAAGTTGTTCCAGATCAATGGTCGACCAGTTGATTGCCGACAACATGTAGGAAATTAAAAAATCATAATTAATGGAGTTTTCCAATGTCTACTGCATTTTACATCCCTACAATCAACTTCATGGGTACTGGCTGTTTGAAAGATGCTACTGATAGCATTCAGTCTCAAGGCTTTAAAAAAGGTCTGATCGTTACTGATAAGATCCTGAACCAAATTGGCGTAGTTAAGCAGGTACAAGACCTTCTTAGCCAGCGTGGCGTAGACGCAGTTGTATTCGACGGCACTCAACCAAACCCAACCATCACTAACGTGAACGATGGTCTTGAGTTACTGACTGACAACGATTGTGATTTCGTTGTTTCACTAGGTGGCGGTTCGCCACATGACTGTGCAAAAGGTATCGCTCTGGTTGCCTCTAATGGCGGCAAAATTGCAGATTACGAAGGCGTAGACCAGTCTGAAAAGCCAATGATGCCTCTAATTGCTATCAACACAACAGCAGGTACAGCTTCTGAAATGACGCGTTTCTGCATCATTACTGACGAAGCTCGTCACATTAAGATGGCTATCGTTGATAAGCACACAACACCGCTTATCTCAGTAAACGATCCTGAGTTGATGCTTGCTAAACCTGCATCACTAACGGCAGCAACAGGCATGGATGCGTTGACACACGCAATCGAAGCTTACGTTTCAATCGCAGCAACGCCAATCACAGACGCAGTTGCGATTAAAGCAATCGAACTTGTGCAAGCACATCTAAGAACAGCAGTAGCGCACGGTGAAGACATTGAAGCTCGCGAGCAAATGGCTTACGCACAGTTCATGGCGGGGATGGCATTCAACAACGCTTCTCTTGGCTATGTTCATGCAATGGCGCACCAACTGGGTGGTTTCTACGACCTTCCACACGGTGTATGTAACGCTATCTTGCTACCACACGTTCAACGTTACAACGCTCAAGTTTGTCCAGATCGTCTACGTGATGTTGCAAAAGCGATGGGTGTGAATGTTGAAGGTATGACAGCAGAGCAAGGCGCAGAAGCAGCTATCAACGCGATTGTTCAACTAGCAAATGACGTGAACATCCCAACAGGTATTGCTCAACTGGGTGCTAAATTGGAAGACATCCCGACTCTGTCTGACAACGCTCTTAAAGACGCTTGTGGTTTCACTAACCCTAAACAAGCGACTCACGAAGAAATCTCAGCGATCTTCGAAGCGGCAATGTAATCTAGCGACAATTTATTCGAGCTAGAAACACGCGGCTCTTGCTAAAAACAAATAGCTAACACAAACGGGCTCACCTTCTGAGCCCGTTTTTTTATCTGTCCGATACCTTTCAGATCTTTACCCTCATCACTAATCAGTAGTGACTAATCACTCACTGCTCACCACTAAAAAGTCGCATTGTTGCGATCGCTTGGTTATAGTTAAACTATTGATATATAGAATGACAAACAGGTTCCATTGAGTCGTTGGATAGTTAGCACCTCATTATTAGCTTCACTCGTTACCCACTCCGCTCAAGCAGAGGAACAAAATGAGTGCCACAGTCAGCCGCTAGAAGACGCCCCTTTCGAAAAAGCCTATCACTACCTAAACAGTAAATTTTGCCAACCCGCATTATGGTTTGACAGTTTCTTTGTCGATGACCGCATTACCGAAGATGCTCGAGCGGGCACTTCTGTCCGTTGGTACAACGATTTTATTTACTCAGAAGGTGGTGACGTCGACTACTCAACCAAGCTCAACGCACGTTTACATCTTCCCTTTGCGAGTAAGCGCCTAAAATTAATCTACGAATCTGTCAGCGATGAAGAGTTCTTTGATTTCTTTCCACAAGATTCAGAGGAATTAGAGAGCGCACTCGGCCTTCGTTACGATGCTTATGCGAAGGGTTACAGTAGCTTCAATATTAAAGCGACACTGCGTCCGCGTATTGAAGCTCGTTATCGCTTTACCTACCCTCTCACTACCGATGCCGTATTCAGGCTGACCCAACGTGTGTATCAAGAAAAGCAAGAAACTGGCGAGATCACCGATATCGATTTTGATCTTTCTTTGAGTGATGACTTCTTAGTGCGATGGTCGAACTTTGCAGGTTATAACGACGACCTTAAAGGCTGGGAGTACGGGACGGGGCTAACTTTGTATCACTATCTTTCTCAAGACCAAGCTATGCAATACAGCGCGACGATTGCAGCAACCAGCGAGCCGTATAACCACTACGAATATTCACAAGTGTCGATAACCTACCGAGAAAACGTTTGGAAAGAGTGGCTGTTCTACGAATTGATTCCGCGCTATCAATGGGAACGAGAGCCCTATGAGAAACATACCGAAGAAGCCAACATCACCCTTAGGCTTGAAGTCTTGTTCAACAATGTCTAGTGGAACTAGTATCTAGTGAGTGTTTGTGAGATTGGGGCATCGTTAGATAGAAAACGAGGCACAAAAAAGCACATCATGTGATGTGCTTTTTCAGTTCTATATAAGGCTTAAACTGTAGTCTTAACCCTTGTAGTTTCTTACTCGTGCCGCTTCTGCTTCACGCTTGTCGACAACGGTTTTACCGATTGGCGCCAATGAGATAACCGCGAGCTTAAGGTGCTGAATCGCAAACGGAATACCGATAATAGTAATGAAACACGCTACTGCTGACATGATGTGACCAATCGCCAACCAGATTCCAGCAAATAAGAACCAAATGATGTTACCAATCATACCAAGTGGGCTGGTCCCGATGTCAGTTTCATTGGTCAATTCATCACGTGAAATCGCTTCTTGACCAAATGGGAAGAATGAGAAGTTACCCATTACAAAACACGCTCTACCCCATGGAATACCAACGATGGTGAGGAATGCGAGCAGTCCGAAGAACCACCATGCCAACCCCATAAATACGCCACCAAACAGAAACCAAATGATGTTTCCTATTGTTCTCATGTTGTCTTCTCCAAACCTTTGAATACTGTTTATTTCATATGCCGAGTAAGGCAATACTTGTTCTAATAGGTTCATTATTATTGAGTCTTTATGAACCGCTTATGAATCGCCTACATTTCCTGTGATTGATACACACCACGAAACGCCAAATCCGCATAGGGATCATCGATTTTATTTGATACCATGTTCGTAGATTTTTAGTATCACAAAGCTAAACAGCTACAACAACTAATTTAAGGCCGAACTTATGGACAACACTGAGCAACCTAAAAAGAAAATGAAAAACTGGGTGCCAATCGTCTTCTTCGGACTTCTCAGCACAGTGCCTGTATTCATGTTTTTAGTCGACGTGTACATCAACCAATACATGTAACAAGACCCCGCCATCCTATCGGCGTAAAAATGAATACAGGAAACATGTCCTGTATTCATCTCAGTTAAATCACTTCTACTGTAATTAATTCAACTCTTCTGCGATCAAACCAACTCTTCGTTAATTAAATCAGCTCTTCGTTAATAAAGCCTAGAATGTCGATCAGCTCATGATCTGGCAAGTTTAGTAAGTTATCACCCACATACCATTCAATCTTACATTGGGTAGGCAGTTCGCTGATCGCTGGGTTTCCTATCCAAACCTTGTGCTTCTTAGCTATATTGTCGCGCAGGATAATGCCATCCTCAAAACTCACCGGTAAATAGAGGTGAAGCATGTTTACTTGGGGTTGCTGCGGGTTCACTTTGAACTGCGGGTAATCTTGTAAGATTTGATAGATTTGCTTGGTACGCTCATACAATGCTGGCATCAACTCGATCCGTTGATCAAACTGCATTGCTGCCGAAACCACGTAAGGCGTGCGATGATAAACATTTCCGCCCTGACGCTTCATCCATGCTGAAGCTTTTGCTACGAAAGCCTTATCACCTAGTAGGAGTGACCCCCCAAGACCATTTAACCCTTTATAGAGCGAAACATAAGCTGTATCGAACCCCTTAGCAATCTCGCTATATGGCTTTTGATAATACGCGCCACACTCCCACAAACGAGCACCATCCATATGCAGATGAATCGATTGTTCTTTGCAGTACTGCTTTATCGCTTCAAGCTCTTCCCACTCAGGCAGTTGACCACCAATCTCTCGCATCGGTAGTTCATACAATGCCGCGGCAATCTCATCAGGCCAAGCCTTTAAGTCGTGGACATTCCAAGTGCGAAATACATTACCAACCGGAAGTACATTGAAACGGTTCTGGAGCTGATACCCTTGGCGTTCATGGCGCATAATATGGCTGGATTCATGCATCGCTACTACTGGGTTTCTTTTCTCTTGGCAGGCAATCTCTAATGCTGTGGGTTGGTTCATGGTGCCGGTAATCACAAATACGGCGGCTTCATAGCCGAGCAAATCAGCCACTTTGTTTTCAAAACTCTCAATAAAATCGCCATCACCATAGGTGTCGTGCGCCACATCATGTGTTTCGCACCATTCAGCCATTTGCGCGAAGGTTTGGGCTGGTGTTGGATCGAAGTGACCAGAAAGCAGCAAATTACATTGTTGACGCAAGTCCGTGCTCATACCTTTTCCTTTATTCATTGTCGTTCTATGTAGGGTGATTGAATTATTTACGTTAGCCTTCAACGGTGACATAAAGTGCACCTCTTCGCTTTTATTATTAGCGAATAATTAGTTTTACGCAGTCATCGGCTGCGTGTGCCGGAAATACTCAAATTGACGGGTGTTTTATATAATTAAGTCCCTAAAAACACGCGCATCTAACTAGGGCGTGTTGATCTTTCGTGAGTGTTTTTTGAACAGCATGGTAAAGAGT
>NZ_JBFSPI010000083.1:0-23295 GCF_041464685.1 Vibrio sp. 10N.237.312.B06 | reverse complement strand
AGCTGATCAGATCGTAGGTTCTTGATTTAGTTCCATTGAATTACGCAACAAAGCCAGTATCATTTTCCAGGGCATACTATAAGTATGTCTACTTTGGTTGGTTGGATATTGATGATTATATTAAGTTAGCGTTGGGAGTAATTTAAATGGTAATTTCATTACAACCAACCAAAGTATAAATTATCTAGACTTGGGTATGACGTAAAAGTTACGTAAGCGGTATAGTTGATAGCATTTTCGCATCTACCACTTACATAATTATATTGTGCTTGGGGAATTTAATTGCTTTAGTAAGTAACCCCCTTAGAGTCGAGTTATCTACTAGACAAAAATCGCATTTCGACTTCATCGGGTGGGATAGGTTTGCTGAACAGAAATCCCTGTAAATATTTATATCCGCAACTGGTTAAGAAAGCTTTTTGTGTTTCAGTTTCGACCCCTTCCGCAACCACCATAAGCCCCAATTTTTCACAGATAGCATAGGTGGCTTGGACAATCGCTTCGCTCCCTTTATAGGTGCCATGGACGAAGCTTTTATCTAGCTTAACGGTACTAATTGGCAAGTCATGCAACATAGAGAGAGAAGAGTAGCCAGTGCCGAAGTCGTCAAGGTGTAGCTCAACGCCTAACGCTGAAATATCGTCTAATGCTTGTCTGACTTCACCGTGTTTGAAGATCATTGAGGATTCAGTGATCTCAAGGGCGATACTTTTAGGTTGTATGTTGTAGAAGTTGAGCATTGCCGATAGTTGCTCTGCAAAAGTAGTGTGCATCTGAATACACGAGATATTGATGCTCATTACCAATTCATCATCAAATTCTCGGTGCCATATCGACAGTTGCTTAAGTGCAGAGTTAAGGACCCACTTTCCGAGTGGAACAATCTGTCCAGTTTCTTCCGCTAGGCTAATAAACTCATCAGGCTCGATATTGCCCAGATCTTTATCCGACCATCTAAGTAGGGCTTCAAACCCTTTAACTTTATTGCTATTGGTGTCCATTATCGGTTGGTAATGAAGATTGAGGTCATCACCTTCTAGTGCCAGAGTTAACCTATGGCGTATCTCTACTTGCCGATGCAGAATCTGCGCTAAATTTGGAGTAAAAGTTTGGAAGCGGTTCCGACCATTGGCTTTGGCAACATGCATCGCCATTCCGGCCTGCTTTAACAATGATTCTTTATCCGTGGCATTATCAGGAAAATGAGCAGAACCTATGCTGCAACCTACAGATAAGGTGCCAATTCCTTTTATTTGGAAGCTTTTGTTCAAAGAATCGATAATGTGAGAGCAGAGTAACGGGATATTTTGATTTTTTCGGGCGTGAGCAATCACGATGAACTCATCACCACCAAAGCCACCGATTGTGCATGTTTCGTCGAGGATCTGTTTAAGACGCTTGCCAACTTTTTTGAGTAGTTGGTCACCAACACTATGCCCATAAGTGTCATTCACCAACTTAAAGCCATCAAGGTCCACAAACATCAATTCAAAGGGCGAGCGACAGGCAATACTCGATTCGAGCCTTTTGGTGATCCCGCGGCGGTTGTAGAGCTCAGTGAGACAGTCGTGCTCTGCGTTATATCGAGCTTTAATCAAATTTTCTTTTTGTTTGGTGGTACAGGTTAGGTTTAATAGCAGTTCACTTTTGTCAAACAACCACTTTCCATGAACATCAAAGTGGTGGGTTTTATTTTCAATTTTACAGCTGACTTCCTCCAAAATGTCTCGACCTTTGCGAGCTGAAAATAACCATTGGTCTGCAACTTCTTCGCTTGAAACAAAATCGGATAGGCGACTAAACGGCGAGCCGTAGTTTTTAGAAAAAGCGGAGTTTGCACTCACTACGCTTCCCACTTTGTTGAATAAAAGAGAGAGGTTGGAACCATCAGAGTATGTGAGATCGCGTTTTAAGCTCTCTTCTTCTGCGATGACTTGCGCTAGCATCCCTGTTCGGCCATCGGGTAATGGGATTCCAGAGAAAAGACATAGTGCGCGTTTAGAAATGTATTTTGGGGTGAAGTTCCACCAAGTCTTTACACTTTGATTTCGCTGAAATTGTCTCTGATATTCTTCAAGCGTTGCTTCGATCGCTTTTGACATTTCAATACCAAAATCGCGTGAGGTCAGTTCAAATAGAGATTCAGACTCCCAAAGAGGGAGGGCACTGCTGTTTGCCCAGGTTATTCGCTTATTATCAATGTCATATATCCAGATAGGACACTTTAGATGTTCGAAAGGTTGGTAGCTGGTCATCATAATAAATTCGGGGAACTCATACTTTAATCGATTTATGCAGACAGATGTCGTGCTTTGGCAGTGCGTCTATCAAATTGAACTCTGATCTTTAACAGCCATGAAGAAGCTATGTGTTAAAGAAAAATCAGGCACTAAAGATAAATTAGCGACAAAAATAGCGTTTAAAGATTCAGTGAACGGATAATTTTGGTTACTTTTCCTTCCGGGGTGCTTTCAATCGCATAGCCTTTATTGTCCCCAAAAATTTCCCCGTTGATGAAGTTCCAACCTGTTGATGTCTTGACGATTTCTTTCGGGAAGCGATCGTCAAACATTGAATGATTTGTGTATACCGTCTCAATTGCTTCAAATAATAATTGGGCTTGATCTTGGTTAGTGACGATGAAGTCTTCTTTCAGGCACATTGTTAATTCTGGAAGGGGTTGAGTAGTGAAAGGTTCAGTCATCGCGCCGACTACCCCATTATGTGAATAAAAGCGATATGAACCAGAGCTGCTTTCGTTGCCATCTGGAGATTTAATGCTTGGGGTTGTTAGGTAGAAATTACAGTTGAAGACCATCTTTTGGATAATACTATTTTGTGGTGTGACTTGAATATCTATCCAAGAGCTTACTTGCGCTTTGATTTGATTCATCCCCTCATGTTTATTAGGAGCAGCGGTGACTCGTGTTGCCAACAAAGCGGTTATGGTCAGTAACATTAAAAGCGATTTGTTCATCTTTAAGTGGCCTTGTGACAAAGTGACTTTTGTTTAATCAGTAAGTCACCGTTGTTTATTATTTGAGTTAATGATTAGCCGAATAAATGTTACTTGAAGAAGACTTTACTTGATAGAGGGGGAGAGAGCTTGATAATGGAACATGCTATTTGATTGGTTAAGTAATCGTTTTCTTCAATTTTTTAGAATACGATCGCGGTTTTAAAATCTGTCATTTTGTTGATTTGAAGTGTTACTAACTATTGTGTTATTAATGTTTAGCAAGTTTATTTGAATGAGTTTTGTAAATTCTTTTAATGTAAGTGTGCGTAAGAAGGTAAGCAAACGTAAGCATTTAAGCGTTTAGATTTTCCGTTTTTGACGGGAAATTAATCAATAAATGAGCGATTTTGTTGCTGAACGATGGTTTGTAAACGTGTATGTACAAAAGTGATTAATATGTTTTGCGTACGGTAAGTTAGTGACTTCAATAACAATATTGATGATATATGAACAGTATATATACTGCCCTCGCTTTTAATAAATGCTGGTGATAGAAATGTCGAAAACCAAAGTGCTGATTGTCGAAGATGACCAGGCGATAGCGCGTTTAACTACGCTTTACCTCGAAGCTGAAGGCTACAATGTTAGCGTTGTCCATGAAGGGGATTTGGCCATTGAAGCGATCCGCAGTATTGAACCCGATCTCGTTCTGTTGGACTTGATGCTTCCAGGAATGAGCGGCGCACAGATTTGCCGACAGGCTCGCGAATTTTATAATGGGATTATCTTAGTATTGACTGCCTCTGCTGATGAAATGAGTGAGGTTAGTTTGTTTAAGTTTGGCGCGGATGACTACGTAGCAAAACCTATTCGTGGTCATGCATTATTGGCACGAATTGAAGCACTATTGCGTCGCGCAGCCCCTGTTGTTGCTGAGCCTGACACGACCGCTGAAACCCCAGGTGAAATTGTGATCAACAGTACAGCTCAAAGTGCCACTCTGTATGGACAGAACCTAAAGCTCACCTCTGCCGAGTTTGAAATTCTAAATCTTCTTGTTAATAACATTTGTCAGGTCGTTACTCGAGATCAATGTTGCCAGCTATTTAGAGGTATTGATTATGCCTTTAACGACCGCTCTATTGATATGCGTGTTTCAGGGTTGCGCCGGAAGCTGCGTATGCATGCAAAAGATAAGCAGTTGATCCGTACGGTTCGTAACAAGGGGTATATGCTGGTTGTATAAGTCTATCGCGGTGAAACTTCGATCTGTTTCTATGTTTACTCGTTTGTACCTTGGAATTGTGGCAGGGATGTCGGCAACGATATTTTTGTTTTGGAACCTTGGTGAAGGGCACATGCGGCGTACCCAGATCGAAATATTCCTTAATGATGGCATCTACTTTTCTGAGCAGTATGTTCGTCAACACAACCGAGAAAACTCGCTATATAAAGAACTCGACAGAACAGGCTACCAGCAATTTTATATTTTCAATTTACGCCTGTTGGAGAATTGGTCGGGAGAGGCTCCGTGTCAACGATGCGAGTTATTTACCACCTTGAATGGTGTACCGGTATACCTAAGTGAAAATAATCTCTATTCGGCAGTATTTCAGCTACCAAATTCTAGGTTTAGCTTTGCGTTCAGTGAGGTAGGCGATTTCTTCTCACCTGAAATTGAGTGGTATGAAGATTCAGAAAGAAACTTTCTTATTGGGCTTTTGTTGGCCGTTATCTTCGCTATTGGCGCGAGTGTTTACTTACCTGTTAGGCGTTTTCAAGAAAGAATAGAGTTACTTGTTGAGAAACAGAAGCAGTTTGGTAAGGGGAAGCTGAGTACTCGCTCTGACGTAGATGATATACACCCAGTGTCTGAGCTAGCCAAAAGTTTTAACTTCATGGCTGAGGAGATTGAGAGCAAAGTAAAACAAAGTCATATATTTGCTCAAGCGATTCCACATGAAGTCCGTACACCGCTAAGCCGTATTCAATTAGCGACGGATCTCTTAAGGCGGGAAGCTCCAGAGCATCATCAGGTTTTTTTCGATGATATTGATACCTACATCGGGGATCTCAACGACCTCACGTCAGAAATTATCATGCTGTCGAAGTTGAATGTCATGGATAATTCTTTCTTCGAGCTTGTTAAAGTGAAAGCTGACCTTCGCGAGTATTGTTTAGATAGAATCCGTTACTCGGAGTTAGACAATGTTATTTTTGAGTCCAAAGTAAAGCTAGAGTGCAAAATTAAGTGTGATTGCTCGATGGCGCGTTTGGTTTTTGATAACGTGATTAAGAACGCTGGGAATTACACACAAGACAAAGTCTGGGTAACTCTGGACGAGAACTCAGAAAATTGGCTGGTTCTGATTGAAGACAATGGCTCTGGGATACCGGAGGACAGGCGTGAAGAAGTATTCCTTCCGTTTTCTCGCTTAGATTCTAGCAGAGCATCAGCAACTGGTGGGTTAGGGTTAGGTCTAGCGATAGCGATTTCAGCGGCTAAAAAGTTTTCTTGGGACATTCGGATCTGCGATAGCAATCGCGGTGGTGCCAAGTTCTGTATCTTAATCCCAAAGATCACGTAAATGATTTTAGTAAGAGACCAATTAGACTCTTAAAAATGAAAGCCACGGTTTAATATCGTGGCTTACTAATTTAATTAACTTACTAATTACCAATTATCATTCACTATCAATTGGCAAAATTTACCAAGTAGAAAATCAAGCTTAGATATTGTTGGCGCTTAAACGATGAAGGCCATAAATAGCATGATCTATGATACGGCCATTTAAGTTCTCGTTACGAGTTATGATACCTTCTAATGTGAAATGTAAGCGCTCACAAACCTTGCGACTACTCTGGTTGCCAGTTGCAGCTGATATCTCCACCTTTTCCATATCTAACTCATTGAAAGCAATATCAATGAGCTTCTCAACTACGCGTGTAACGATCCCGTTACCTTGGTAAGTATCAGACAACCAATAGCCTATCGTGACTTTCTGTTTGCTGTGGTCAATGGTGTTAAAGCTACAGTTACCGACGATATTGTCTTTGTACACAATCGCACATGTCATGCTTTTGCCTTCCGCGTAATCATGTAGCGAGCGCTGGATGAAGATCCTAAAGTCCTGCTCTGTTTTGCAGTGCGGTGGCCATGCTAACCATTGGCTAAGATACTCATTTTGGCTTTGTGAAATTTCCGCGTAATGAGATGCGAAGTTCTCTTCAACCAGAGCGATGGATAACTCTTCATCGATAACTGTTTTAAACATGTTTTCCCTTTTCTTTTGGCTGATGATTTAAGTGTCTTTTGGTCGGCAGGTTATAATGTCGCACAATTTTTAATATGCAACCACTTGTGGCGCGAATTATTCGTGATACGCTAGATCTATCACGAAATACATTAAACCTTATAATAATTGCGGGTATGATCGTTAGTCATGCATTAGTATTAGCAGCCTAAATATATAAAATATATAAAAATACTAGGCTTAAGTAATGAATCAACATTGCCAAGAGGTAACCGTAGACCTAAGAAAGGCTCTATTTGGTATTGCTAAGGCGCTTGATAACGTCGGTTTTGAAAGCAAAAACCATGGACAGAGGGTGGGTTACATCGCGTATCGATGTGCTCTGAGCGTGGGGTGGGAAGAGGAGCAGGCACAGCTCGCATTTTCGTTAGGGCTAATTCACGACTGCGGAGTGTCGCAAATAGACGAGCAACGTCGACTGAATTCGGGGTTTGTTCCCGACTCGACTTATTACCATTGTCAAAAGGGCTACCAAATTTTAAAGGAGTGCCCTGTTCTTTCTATATTTGCTAAGCCAGTTCTTTATCATCATACCCCTTGGTTAGATCTAAAGACTATGAATATCAGTGAATTAGAAAAGGAACTGGCTGCAGTTGTGATGCTTGCTGACAGAGTTGACTATCTATATGGCATAACAGCTTCTGATCGTTATGGGAACCTAACCCCAGACGGTAAAGCGAGCATTATTGGACGTTTGACTGAGCAAGCGGATGAGATGTTCGAAACCAATCTTGTACAGCACATGTGTGAGTTGGTCGATCTGGATGATTTTTGGTTCTCGATGGAGACCCCTTACATCGAGAATATGAGAGATAACTTTGAACCTGTGCCCTTTTTCTCTCAGCAAATGTCGCTGGATGAGACAGTCGCCTTTGCCGAGTTTATTGCTAATGTCGTTGATACGAAAAGCTCGTTCACTTTCAAGCACTCGTTGAAGGTAGGGCAACTTTCTGAATATCTAGCTAAACAACTTGGTTATTCACGCACAACGCAGAGAAAGCTCTATTTAGCTGGTTTAGTTCACGATATTGGCAAACTGCAAACCCCTGGTGACATTCTTCATAAGCCAGATTTGCTCACTGACGAAGAATACTGTTGTATTAAACGCCATGCGACAGATACTCGATTCGCGCTGCAGGAGCTATTTAGTTCGCCTCAGGTGTGTCAGTGGGCTTCCGATCACCATGAAAGGTTAGATGGTTCAGGCTATCCGATGGGTAAAACGGCTGAAGATTTAGATCAACCCAGTAGAATTGTTGCTGTAGTCGATGTATTCCAAGCATTAACCCAGTCTCGCCCCTATCGTAAAGGTATGACACTGGAAGAAACTCTAGCGATATTAACGGAACAAGTTGATAGTTATAAGTTGGATCGAGAAGTGTTTGAATGCCTTAGAAAACACGCAGAGTACTGTTTTGAACTATCGACGGACAAAAGAATGTACGCGTTTTAACTTTGGTCGTTTTTAGGATTCAACTCACCTTTAAATTTAAGGTAAATGGACTATCTACTTTATTCAAACAATGAAAAAGCCGACTGGGTGTTGCGCGAGTCGGCTTTTATTCACTTCTCTTTCTAGTCTTTATCTCTATCTACGCTCGATTAAAAAGCATCATCCACGATATCTTTAAGTCGATCGTAAGGCACATAGCCCGGTAGAAGCTGATCATTCATCATCATCGTTGGCGTTCCTGTTAAACCCAGAGCGCTAAAGGTTTGATGGTTAGTGGTTAGAACCTGGTTTTGTTCTTGAGTTGTTTTTAGTTCCGCTTCTGTGCCTGTCTTCTTGGCTACGGCTTCTAGTGAGCTTTTCGAGTGAATACCACTTTTTGCCATCAGCAGTCTGTTGACTTCAGGGAAGGCTGCTGGGTTATCTTTCCATACTTTCATCGCGTATAGAGCCGCATTGGTATCAAGGCCATCTACTTGTTGCTGCTTAAATGACAAGTACACGTTGATCACTTTAATGTCGCTGTTTTCAGAGGCTAATTGAACCAAGCCTTTTTCCAAGCGCTTACAGTAAGGGCAGTTGTAGTCAGTAAAGTTAACGATTACTGATTTGCCATTCGGGTTGCCCGTGATTGGGTGAGCGTCATTGTTATATAACCAGTCGTGACTCTCAGCTTGAGCTTTCTTTGCTTGCGCTTGGCCTGCGACATACTGCTCTAAACTGGTATGCAATCCTGAAATAGTAGAAGGATTCTCCTTCAGGAACTGGTTAATTTCTTCGAGTTGCTGGGTTTGTTCTGTGCTTAACTCAGCGAAGGCACTTGTGCTCATTAGTGAGCCTAAAATCAGTGTGCTAATCAGATGTTTTTTCATGTTGTTTTTCTCTAATTCTTGATAATCGTGAGCACGTTTTGGGTCGCGCTCACGGTATTATTGTTTGTTAAATTGGCTTTAATCGGTTCATTTGCTCTGCTCTGTTTTTCTTAGTGAGCGAGTTATGCAAAGTAGGTTCTTAACCACAGGCCGATAGGGGAAGTAACGCCGGTTGCGATGCTGCTGATCTTTCCATCTTTGATGATGACAATACTTGGCGTGACATTGACTCCCCAACTTCTGCTGATCGATCCAGAGAGATCATTGATAACAGGGAAGTCATACTCTTTGGCGTCTAAGAAGCGCTGAACACGTTCGTCTGGGCCAGATGAAAGTGCGACAGAAACTACTTGATGGGAGTCGCTGAAGCTATTAACCGTCGGGCTCACCAATTTGCACGCGCTACACCAAGTCGCCCAAAAATAGACAATAACGGGCTTACCGTTTTTGCTTAGCTCGATAACATCAATATCTTCCCCTTGGATCGACTGACCCACGATTGGAATCGCGTCTCCTTGAGGCATGCTTCTACTGTGGTAAAAATCCATGGCAAACGAAACCACGCCAACGATCAGTATCATTGAAACGAGTTCCTTTCCCCACTTCTTAAGACGGCTTGGCTTTTGTTCGTTGTTGGGCGTCTTCATCAATTATCTCGCAGCGTCGATGGCTTGAACGACAGTGTCACTGTTGAGAATGACAGGCAGTGGAATACCGCTTTTATAGCTCGGACCGTAGACGATGTTAAATGGCACACCAAATCGCCCATTACTTTGTAAGTATTGAGTGACACTTTCACTTGGTGTTGTCCAATCACCTTTCATCAAAACAATGTCTTCTTGCTGTAGGTGGCTGTAGACAGGATCTTGAAGGATGACGCCGATCTTGTTGGCTTTACAGGTGATACACCAATCAGCAGTCACATCAACAAACACCGTTTTGCCTTCATCAACGAGCTGAGGGATTTGCTTCGCATCCAGTTTTTGCCAAGCGAGATCGTCAACAATCGGAGTCGCCCAGTTATCAGCGGTGACACTACCGACGATCAATGCAGCACCAAACACCAAGGTTGTGGTTGCGACGATAGGAATAAGCACCTTGCGACCCAGTTTCATGCCAATCCAAACCAGTACTGAAATCACGATAAATAGCGACAGCAGGATAGTTGGGAATTTACCAATGAATGGGCTCAGAAGGCTTGTTAGCCATAGGCTGGTAATGAACATCATTAAGCCAAATACCAGCTTAACTTTGAACATCCATGCCCCAGGCTTTGGAAGCAATTTGGTTAGGCTTGGGAATAGCGCAAAGATCAACCAAGGCGCACTCATACCGATACCAAGCGCGATGAAGATAGCCCATAACTCTTGATAGCTTGCTCCAAGTGCATACGCGACAGCGGTTCCTAGGAATGGCGCACTACATGGCGTTGCTAGTAGCGTTGCAAACATGCCTTGAACAAAGTGGCCTGAATGTGAGTCATCGCCTTTGGTTGCCATCCAAGTGTTTAAACCTGATGGTAATCTGAATTCGAATAACCCAAGCAGGTTAATCGAGAACAGTAAAGTGATGATCAGCATGAACCCGATAAACCAAACGTTTTGGAATTGGATTCCCCAACCAATCGCATTACCACCCATTTTTAGAGCGGTCATACCTAGCGCTAACAGCGCAAATGATGTAATGACACCTGAAGCAGAAGCTAAGAATGAGAGTCGGATATGACTATTAGATGCACCTTGGTTTTGAATGATGCTGTTTAATTTCATTCCTAATACTGGCAACACACATGGCATGATGTTGAGGATCAAACCACCAATTAAAGCGAAGCCTATCATCGCCGAAAAGCCGTTGTTGCTTATTTGGTAAGCTATCGGGTCTGACCCAACTTGCGCGGTCATCTCTTCTGCAAAGTTAGTATCTGAAACGGTAATACTCACTGTGCGATCCGTTAAGTCGACCTCGCCGATCCAGTTACTCACATCGAATACTGCGGTCATTGTATTGTCTGTGATGTGGACGGTTGGTGGAGAGAAGAAGTCATCAAGCACTTCTTGCCCATCAATCAATACCATCGGTTTATCCCAGCCTTCCTTACTTGTTAGCTGAGTCACCAGTTGTTGTTTACTTTTATCCCAGAACAGGCCGTTTACTGAAGTGCGGTTAGCTTCTCGTGGAGATTGGCTCATGCCTTGATTGAACAAGAACATCGCTTCTTCATCGAGCTCTAATGTTTGCGGATCAATCGGCAATTCGATGTCGTAATCGGTTAACACACAGATATTGGTGCACGACGGAAAGGTGAACGACGCCTTGAACAGTGCTGGCTTCGTGTTGTCTTTCAGTGTCAACGTAACGGGAAAGCTGACGTGTTTTTTGTAGCCTAACGTCATCACGTCGAGTTGTTCGTAGTACTTAGGGATCGGCCAATGCCACTCTACCGACTCTATGTTTGTTGAACCAGACCAGTCCCAACTTGGCGGGATACCACCTTCGCCGGGGCTACGCCAATAGGTTTTCCAATCGCCGTCGAGAACGACATCCAGTACGGTTTGAATCTTAGAACCGTCGTCCGATTGTTCACCCGTCGACATCATTCGCATCTTGACTGGTGGATGTTCAGGCACGCTGAGCCAGCCCGTCGTCTGTGCCAAAGCAGTAAATGACGTCACAACCAAAAGGGCAGTGACTAGCGTTTTCGCGCATGTACGCATGCAGAATGCCAACGAATCGACAAACTTAGTTAGTAGTGTGTTGTACACAAATGTATCTCCAAAAAATAAATAAAAGGGTGTAGTTGCCCGGTTATTTACTCTCTAAATATACAGTGCTTTAGATGTAAGCGGTGTTTTGTAGGTCGAGAAGAGCGATGGTTATCTCTAGACAATCTCGATATGTGCGGTGATAGGCTGTACGCAACAGCAATAAACAGGATAAAAGGAATCAGCCAACCTGTTTTAGGTGTCGCGAATGTGAGCATTTTGGAGCTTAGGCTGCACGCGCTAGAGTTTGGCGCTGACAGAGTTTTAGAAGCTTCTAAACCAAAAACGCTGGCATAGAGCTCAGACATTTTATCGAAAGATGCGACGATTGCTTGTGGGTGGCTGGTTTCTGCGCCGACAAGTATTGATTGTCCAGTTAGGGAAGCTGAAGTGGTTACTTTGTTTGCAGACAGCGTACTCGCCAGACAAGTTACGATAACCAGTCCGGTAAGGAACAGCGCCCAAAGCGAATGCTTTTGTCGGCGGTTCTGTGTGGATAAGAAAAGTAGTGATGTGTTCAGCAAATCAGTCAGTAATCTAATCAGTTAATAGTTAATAGTTAATAGTTAATAGTTAATAGTTAATAGTTAATAGTTAAAGCGAGCTCATTGAATTACGGTTAGCTTAAATAAGATCTCTTCGAGTCACAAGTCATGAAATTGTTAAAGTGAAACGATGATAAACCGTAGATAAACGATGCATAAACAACAACTCACGCGAATACGACATTGAGTTCTAGATAAAGTTCACAACAACTGGAAGTTATCGCTAATTTATCCTGTATAGAATGCTCTATTCATCATGAGGAGATACAAAAAAGCCCAACAGATCGCAGATGGACATATTGGGCTTTAACCATTGGTGCTATTGGAAAGATTTAGTAAGAACGGCGAGGACCGTTGCGCACAAGGTCTTTACCATTTTCAAAGATTTCTTTAGTGATCCAGCGAGCGAGTAAAACCTTGTGACTGCTGTTGAATACTGCAACGAAATGACGACCATCAGAATTATTGGTGGCCATACCTACGCCTTCAACGTCTTCAAGACCTAAGCCCCCTGCTTCTACTGAAATTAGGAATTGCTCTAGCTCTTCTAGAGACTCAATAACATCAAGTTCGTTGTTCATTTTTATGCTCTTTTGCTGTGAGCCAACATAGGATTTAAGGCGATTTAGTACATGCACCTAAATGACGATATTGGCTGTTGTTCTTTGTTGGTTGCGTACTCTACAGGTCATAAGAGGGGATTGGAACTCTCAAATATTAGATACAGGCTGATAATTTGCAAAGTTTTAACACAACATACGTTTAAATGCTTGTTATCCATCTTCTTTTTACTACTATTTATAGGGTCAATTTAGACAATAATAGGAATTAGTATGATGAAGGTTTGGCGTTGTCTATTGTTAATGTTGGCGTTTGTCGCATTTGGAAGTTTTGCGCAAAGCGTCGATAAAATAGCAGAAGTACAAGACCAGCTAATGCTGGACCTCGCTACATTAGAAACAGCGCACGATGCTGAAAAGCCGTTTCTAGAAGACATATTGCGAAGAAAGAACCAAGCACTACGCAAAGAGATATCCTCCCAATTATCATCTGATAAGAAGCAAGGCTTAGACGCTGTTCTTGCCCAGCAAGTAGAGCTTTTACAGCATTTACTGTCATTGAACGAAGTTAAAATTGTCTCTATGAGCAAAGACAACCGTTCGGCTGAAGGGGATGCAAAAAAGCGTCTTGAATTGTTGATTCAAAAACGTATCGGAATGATGGATGACTACTATCAGCAACTTTCTAAGACCTTAAGTTGGTCAAAAGATCGAGGCGTTGATGTATCGGCTGCGGAAAGTCAGTTAAAAACCGCACTAGTTTCTCGTTCGCAATATCTGACAAATGCGATTCTCTACACAGACACGCAGCGTCAAGATTTAGAGCGCCGTTTGTCTTTTGTGAGTGAAGAAGAAAAGGCGACGATAAAAACTGAATTAATACGTTTCAGAGAACGAACCAGCGTTATGGTTGCCAGCTTAGAGAAAAGTATCTCCATGATGGTGCCATTTGGTGTGGATGTCACCTCGTACAAGCGTATTCTATTAGCGACCACCGGCGACATTAACGCTGATGTATTGGATGTTGATGTTGCACTGGAGTTGTTGGATGGTTGGCTTCGTTCATTCAGTTCATGGGCTTTTGAAAATACCCCTTCATTTATCGTTAAACTCGCGCTTTTCCTCGGTATTTTGTATGTAACTCGCCTTATTGCTAATGTGGCTCGTAAAACCGTTCGTAAGAGTGTTTCGCACTCTAAAATGGACTTCAGTGTATTGATGCAGGACTTCTTTGTATCAATTGCATCTAAAGCGGTCGTGTTTGTTGGTTTGCTGATCGCCCTGTCTCAAATAGGGATTGAGCTAGCACCACTATTAACGGGTTTCGGTGTTGCGGGTGTCATCATTGGTTTTGCATTGCAAGATACGCTGTCTAACTTTGCATCGGGCTTGATGATCTTGATCTACCGTCCGTACGATGTTGGCGACATGGTCAAAGTCGCTGGTGTTCAAGGCACTGTAAAAGACATGAGCTTAGTATCGACAACCGTTCAAACCATCGATAACCAACGCTTGGTGATCCCAAACAACAAGATCTGGGGTGACGTGATCAACAACATCACAGCAGAGCGTGTGAGACGTGTTGATATGGTTTTTGGTATCGGTTACTCAGATGATATCGATAAAGCAAAATCGGTATTGAACGACATCATTCTTGCTCACCCTCTAGTGTTGAAAAAACCAGAGCATATGATCAAGCTTCACACCTTGAATACGTCTTCAGTTGATTTTGTTGTAAGACCTTGGGTTAAGACCGATGACTACTGGGAAGTGTATTGGGATGTGACGGAAACCGTGAAGAAACGCTTCGATGAAGAAGGCATCACGATTCCATTCCCTCAACGTGATGTGCATGTTTATAATCACGAAGAGAGCTAATCCGGAAAAAGGCTAGTACGAGAATAGCTAATACGGAGAGAACTAAGTACGGCTTAAGGTCGATTTCTACTTAATGTGATATCAAATGGACGCTGAATAAGCGTCCATTTTTATTGGCTGTCAGTTTATACCAATCACAGTAAGTAAGTGATCAGAAATAGCGCAGGAAAAAGGCTTGAGAACAAGGCAGAAATTTTTGATAAGTAGTTATTCTACAATCAAAAGTTCTAACGCCGTTATCGAGCGTTTTAACCAGCTAGGGTGAACAGTTATTTACTACGATTGGTATTATATTGAGCTTCACTCTTTTAGGTAACTCAACCACCTTAGAATTACGTTATGATGGGGTAGGCTTAGTTTGGACAGTTGAAATCGAATGGATGATTCACAGCAAAAAACGAATGGTAGAAATACAACGGTAAGAAAAGCGACGCGAATCGAAAGCGTCATGAACTCTGCGATGTGGCATTTAACTCAGAGAGATATGACAGAAAGTGAGTTGGTAGCGAAGCTCAAAGTGAAAACCGACAATCAAGAATGGATTGATGAAACTTTGGGTACCCTGAAAGGCTTTGGGTATCTCAAGTCTGACCAAGTGTTTGCTGAACAATTTGTGGAACAAGCATTCTCGGGTGAATTTGGTTCTCGATATATTGTCGAAAAGCTGAAAAAGAAGGGCCTGACGGACTCAGTGATTTCTGATGCTATCCATAAGGTGTCTTTCGAAAAGTCTATTGATGAACAAACTATCTTGATAGACCGAATCAACCATTACTACACAAGCTTTACCATGAGTCGTGAAAAGCTGGTTGCGACGCTGCAAAAGCGTGGTTTTAGCTATCAACAAGTTAAGGTAGCGATTGACCAGCACCCACAAGCGCATGAACTGAAGAGTAATATTCAAATTAAGGCAGAGAAAGCCGATTTGGAAAAAGAAGTGCTTAAGTATGCTCGTAAAGGCAAAGGCTTGACTGCTATTCAGCAAGAGCTTAGACAGCGACAAATAGACACGAGCGAGTTGCCACAATTGGTCGATCGGTTAATTAACGAAGAGCAACTGGATTTTTACTCTTCGTGTTTAGAACAACTACAAAAGAAATCTTATGACCTCAACGATCACAAAGAGCGCTCAAAAGCTTACGCTATGCTAAGTCGAAAAGGCTTTTCGTCGGATGAAATTAAATTTGCTCTGAGTGAAGGTAACGAGTAGCCAGTGTCCTTAAACCAAGAAATATAGAGCTTTCATAAATACAGACCCTTCAGATATAAATAGCTGAAGGTCATCGAACACAGAATGATTTACAGGGTTAATAGATTGTTTTAACGCGTTGTGTGCAGGTTTTCTGTAATACCTAACCCATTACGCAACGCGAACTGAAGGAGGTCATTGTGGTTGTTCAAATCGAGCAACCCAAGCATTCTGTACTTATGCGATTCTATAGTTCGAGAGCTTAGATGGAGCTGTTCCGCACACTCTTTTGCACTTAGGCCTTGAGCAATAAGGGCCAACACTTTGGTCTGCTTCTTGGTGAGTAAGAGTAATTTGTCACTGTCATCTTCTAGCCGATTCTCATTTTGCTTTAATGTTCTGGCTAGCGTTGAGTGCTGCCAATAACAGAGCCAAAGCTCACAGACTAATTTTAAGCGCTGGATGTCTTCGAGAGCGAAAGTGGTATCGTTGTCGTGAAAGTTAGTAAAAGACAGTGCTCCCCAGCGTTGGTTAAAGAGTTGCAAAGGAATGATGCAGTGCCATCGGCCCCCTTCTTTGTATAACTGCTTTAATACGTAATTCTGAGTGTTCTCAAGGTCGTCTTTCGAAAACGCGAGATAAGTTTTTTTGGTCTTTAGCAGCTTTAGATAATCAAGATAGTTGCCACCAATGAGACTCTGTTTATTAACCGGAGGTATGTTCGCTTTCGATACTGAACAAGTCTTTCCGTCTTCCAGTAAGACCATTGAGTTAGGGTAGAGTGTTAAACGATCCATCCCAAACCAATCGAGTACGTCAAAGCTAGCTTCTGACCAAGTAGCTTGAAAACACTTAGGATCGCTATTGATGAGAGTCGTTGATTGCTTCATCAACAATTGTTCAAAATTTAGGTTAGTAGCCGACATACCTTTCCTCTATCAATATATTCATCAGGTTAATATCCCGAAGACTATGCGTTCGTAAAGCACAGTGCAAGATAAGATGTTTACATTTTCGAGAGGTTCTAATTTTCGTTTTTTTATAACTCTTTAATCTAAATGTTAGGATGATAAGCGGTAGATCTACTGCATTAATTGAACGGTGTTTTTTAATAAAATCGGGCATTTATACAACCGAGTAAACACTGTGATAAGTTTAAGGGCGTTACTGAGTATTTCAGTCTCGATACTGACTTTTTTTCATCCTACTGCAAGCGCGAACGCATTCCCAAATGTTTGTCTATGCGCAGTCACCTATTCATTCAAATGTGCTTTCAACACAACTTCGTTCTGCTCAGCCCAAAAGGGTGGGGACTATTGAGTTCAAGTCCTCTTATACCCAAGCCAGTATATGGGCACACACGAGTGCGTATTCGCTCGACTATTATCAAAACCAGTCAAATATTGCGATTGAGTGGCAAGCATCTCCAATTTGGAAAACCGAGCTGGATTATCGAGTTGTGACTGCAAAAGATAATGGTTTAGACAGTTTTGTGATGGGTTTTCACGATCTGTTTGGTATTGGACAAAATGGCCGTGATGAAGTGGCTGAAGATCAGTTCACCATGGATTTTAATCATGCAGGGGTTCATGTGTCTGATTTTGAGGGGGATGATTTAACCAATGCGCTGACTTTTTACAATGAGCTTCTGTTGCATTCTAGAGGGCCGATGTCGCTCTCTGCTGGTGGTTCTTTATTTTACAACAACGTAAAAAGTGGCCGGTTTGCCAGAACTAGCTTCGAACAAGGCGTCCAACTTAACTACAGCTTTATCACCTTAAGGCATAACTTTTTTTCAACGGTAGGTTTGGTTCACCGTAACTGTGATGACTACTTAGTTAGTTTAGAGGGGTTCAGCGCAAGTTGGGCATTAGGGTATGAGTATATGTTTAATGCTCGGCACAGTTTGTTAGTTGAGTCTTTAAATTATCAAGGGTGGGCAACGGATGAACCAGATTTCTCAGAGCCGTCTAATGAAGTGGTGCTCGGTTATAGGTACCGATTCAATAGGTTTAGTTTAGAAGCCTTGATGACAGAGAATATTCGCAATATGGATAACAGCACTGATATTGGGTTTACGATTGGGTTGCGCTTCTCAATATAAAAGTAATATCAACATATCATTATGTAATTAAATTCATCGCAACGATAAAATTCCAGTAGTTTTACGGTATATCCACAACACAAATTTTTGAACAATAGCGCTACTCCAAAAGGCCGGACTAACAAGGCCGAATCAATATATAGGTAGTGGTTATTATGAAAAAGACATTAGTAGCACTTGCGATTGCAAGCATTTCAAGTTCAGCTTTCGCGGTAAATACAAGCAGCCAAAACAGCCAGAATGAAGACATGTTCGCATTTGATTCAATGCATAAAGATCAATTTTCAGTATCTGGTGCTATGGGTGTTGGCGGTTACTACGATACTGGTTCTAAAGCATTCTACGATGACTGGGCTACAGGCCTAACACTTGCAGTAAACTACCGTAACAACCGTATTGTTGGTTACTTCGAAACAGACTTGATGGTGAACTACACAACAGACAATAACGTTTCAGCGAATGATTCCGTTAACTACAAGTGGACAAATGGCATCGATACTGGCCCTGCTGCTGATGTAGACAAAGCTTGGCTTGGTTTTGACACTGGTTTCGGTATCGCTTCATTCGGTTGGGAAAATGATACAGCACTAGATAAAGTTGACGGTGCTGGTGATAACACTTACGAGTTTGGCGCTTCTGCTGGTGATGCTTCTGACGGCTTCAATGTTGTTAAGTTCCAGGGTGCAACAAGCGGTATCGCTTACGGTATCTCTTACTTCGAAACGAAAGATTCTCGTAACAATGATAAGTTCGACAAAGGTGTGAACGGCTACATCGGTCTAGAGCAAGAAGTATTCAACCTATACGCAGGTTACGAAAACCGTGATTACGAAGCTAATTACGAAGTTTACACGGTAACTGGTAACGTAAAAATTGGTGACCTAACACTAGGTATGAACTCTTGGATTGATGACGCAGATTCTGAGAAAGACACGGGTTACTACGTTTCAGGTGGTTACGCGGTTTCTGAAGACCTAACAATTGCAGCTGGTTACGCCTCTAACAGCAATGAACTTGATGGCCAAGCGGACGTAGATGCTTCTTACATCAACATCGCGGTAATGTACCGTATTGCAGACAACGCTGACATGGGTATTGATATCAAACAAGATATTGATGGTGCACGCATGGGTTCAACTAGCGCACAGTACGACGAAGAAACACACGTATTCGCAGCAGCTTACTACTACTTCTAAGCTCTTAATAGCTTAATAGCTTAATAGCTTTGAGAGCTTAAGAACTTTAAATCTGATTGCTATGGTGTGTCGCATGCCCGGTCGTTACACCATGTTCTCTTCGTTTTGCCGTTTAAGTATCCAACCGATATGTGGTTTGGCACTCAGTGTTATGAGTGGAATGATAATCTGGAGAATGTAATGGTTAAGAGCATTACTGCCAAGGGTGTTATTTACGGAAATGACACTCTGTTTACATGTAAACCGAATCGAAATGGATTATTTGAATTGGCGCGTAAACATGGAAGAGTTGCAGGTACTCGCCCGCAAGATCTCAAGAACAAGGTTTATGCTGAATCTCTTGATGAAGCTTGGAATTTACTCAAAACAGAAAAGTTTTATATTGTTTTGACAGGGCAGATATGTGGTATTCATAGGAAATCACTAAGAAGCCTTGATTCTGTCGACATTATTTTTGATGTTCAATCTCGTTTAAATTGTGTCACTGTGTAGGGTCGATGCTGTAAATAAAAAGGACGATTAAATATCGTCCTTTTTTTCGTTTGAGTTTTTTGGTTCAACCTTACTTACAGATGCTCAGCACCCGCTATCGGCCGTATTGCCCAACGATAAAGTGTTCAAACTCATCACACATTTGAGAATTTGATTTGTCGTTATTCGCTAATTCAGTTGCTCCATCGACGATCGATATCTTCGCATTCAAATCAGCGACGGGTGCTCGCTCTCTTGTCGACAGCTGTTTGATTTTTTGATCTTCAATAGCCCAAGCTTCCTCTGGCGATAAGTTGCACTCGTCAGCGAGGTACTTGGCATTAAAACCTTCCCCAGTCAGGCTTTCGATTGTCCCATTATGATTCACGCTATTTCCTTGGTGCCAATAGTGCTTAGCTAACAAAGGGCCGATCTCCGGGTTATCCGTTAAGTAACCAAACTTATCGGTGAAATATGCACGAGTTTGATACACGGCCATATGAGCTAATAAGTAACCCTGATATGCGCAAGAGGCTTCATCCGACAATAGATGAGGGATCGCCATTAATGGGCGAGGGCTACAAGCCAATCCCAGAATCGATTTCTCGCTGCTACGAGCAAGATCAGTGATTTTTTCAGGAGTGAGGTCTTCATCTGCCAACTCGTACAGGGCTCGTTCGAAGTATGGAACGACAAGAATACTGCGTTCTTGGTAAGCTCTGAACGGTTGTTTATTATCGATGATGGCTTTGATGAGTTCGTCTGGTACTGCTTGGCCTTCTGCATTCAGGGCATATTGTTTTAGCCAATCGGCGTCATTCAATAAGCTGTCACAGAACATGGATTGAGTTTCGGCATAAGCCATCGATGTTGGTGCAAATTCTTGAGAGAAACAAGGCGCGTTCATTTTAACATTAGCGAAATGTGCAGCGTGGCCGCCCTCGTGAAACAGCGTATTGATACCATCATAACCGCTGCCGATTTGGTCGGGCTTGGCGTTGCTCGTGAAGTTGACCTGTGCAGCTACCCAAGTATCTTGATCGTAGAAAGAAGGAACTGGCCCATGACAGAAACCGTTTGGATACTTTCCTTTACGATCAAGCAAATCTAATTTCAATGTTGCTTGTGAGTATTCGATATTAAGACGACCAAAAGACTCAACCCAACGCCTTAGTGACTTTGAAAATGGAACATAAGGGTCTAAGTCATTCATGACGTCACCTGCAAAAGAGTAGGTGAAATTATGGGCTTCTAGAGCGCTCTGACCTTTTTTCTGAGTTAAGCTCTCTAGGCTTTGTTGATGGTTATCTCGCGTGCGAACTTCAAAGTCATCCAGAATTGTAAACAGTTGCTCAGTTGTCATCTGCTCGGTTTTAACGACGGAATAGTCAAAAAAGGTTTTGAAACCCAGCGATTGAGCAAACTGGTTGCGTTTTTTGATGAGTTCAATGAAGCCGTTAGCCAGCAGCCACTGCTCTAAACCTAGTAGTGTTTGGTGAGCTGAAAGCCTAACTTTTTCATTACTATTGGTTCTTATTGTTGAACCTAGAACCGGTAACGACCCTTCAGTGTCGTCGCCCGCTTCATTCACGTAAGTCATTACATGATTCTGTTTTTTCTCAAACAGTTCAGCCTCAAACTTTATGAGTTCGGCTTTAAGCTTCTGTGACTGCTCAGACTCAATAGCGTGAGATCTAAAGGTCGCTAACCAACCATTCAAGCCTGTTAGCGTGCTCTCTTTTTCTTGAGGGTCTTGAATTTCTTCGATAGTAGCTAGCTGCGTTTCGATAGCAGCAATTTGCTCGGCAGAGCTAAGAAATTCAGTCCATTGGGTCTGCGCGAGTGTCGAGCCATCATGGTCGTCACTGATCCCCATATAAGTATCCCAAAAGAAGTCTTCTTTCGCTTTATGAGTCGCAAGATACTTTTGGTTCAATTGGTTGAGATAGTTCGTTGCAGTCATGGACGTTCCTTGTAAATTATTCATTAATTTCAACATTATGACACATTCATGGGGTGTATTGTGTGACGACAGATATAACAGAGTGCAACTCTTCTTAGTATCAAGTTTGTTAATCTTATCGTTGAGCAATATTTTTAGTTTTATAGATGTAAATCGAGCAGTTGTTTGTTGATTGGTCACGTATAATGCACGCTCCATACCGCGTGAAATAAGCACAAATAATGAGAACTCTTCCTAGCTTAATCCTACCTTTGTTATTGACTCTGAATACCCTTTCATTTTCTGCGCAGGCGAGTGAAAGCTGGTGGTTACGGACGGTATTCAATAGCAACCCAACTCAACCGAGTTCTCAAAACTATATTAACGATATCGATCTTATGGATTGTGGCGAAGTTGAAGGCACTCTGTTGTGCAGTGACTTAACCCAATATTACGATTTGGATGTTTATGTTGAACTGGAGTTGGGTGACTCAAGCGTCGAAGTGGTTCGCCTTAATCTGCCATATTCGAACCTAAGGTACACAAAGCTTCAGGCATATCTTCGTCAAGATGGCTTTGCTCTCAGTTCAATTCGCATTGGAGAGGATGATTTTGATGTCCTCGCTCAACTCGAACAAGCGAAACGTGAGGGAGTTGGTTACGACAAGGTAGATAAACAACTCGTAGAATTCATCAACTCACCACATCATTCCTCTGAGCAAATGAGTGTATGGAATGTGCCTAGCTCTTCCTCATCTTCTTCTAGTTCTTCAGCCCCTTGGATTCAGTTACATAGTGATGGTGACAACTTAACGGTTGAACTAAATCGCTTTTAATTGCTCAAATTTATAGATGGTTTCGTCATTCATCAGAGTAAACAAACCTTTCAGGAGAACGGCTCACGGGCAGACAGCAAGTTATAATTCATTTAAGTGTTCGTTTTTCTGTGGCTCTCACATTTTTAGTAAGCGTTTACCTTTGCCATTTGTTATACGTTGAGCCTTCGGTAAAACGAGCTTAGGATACGTTCAGTATTGATAAAGGAGACAACCCATGGTTGCAAAAGTAACGGTAGCGCCACAAGGCCCAGAACTTTCTGAGCTGGTGCAAGGATACTGGCGTACAGCTGAGTGGGGTATGACCCCGCAACAACGTCTGACTTTCCTAAAGCAGCACATTGATCTTGGCATCACAACGGTTGATCACGCGGACATTTACGGTAACTACCAATGTGAAAAGTTGTTTGGTGAAGCATTAGCGCTTGAGCCGAGCCTTCGAGATGATATTCAAATCGTCACCAAGTGCGACATCAACTTGTGTGGTGACCACACTCCAGATCGCAAGATCAATCACTATGACACCAGCGCGCACCATATTTACCAATCAGTAAATAACTCTCTAGAGCGTTTGGGTGTAACCGAACTTGATGTATTACTGATTCATCGCCCTGACGTATTGATGGACGCGGATGAAGTAGCAGAAGCGTTCGCTGAACTACATAAGGTAGGTAAAGTTAAGCACTTCGGTGTCTCTAACTTTTCACCGCGTCAGTTCGACTTACTGCAATCTCGACTAGGTAAGCCACTAGTGACTAACCAAGTTGAAATCAACCCATTGAACTTCGAAGTAGCTCATGATGGCACGCTAGATCAACTGCAGATGAACCGTATTCGTCCAATGGCGTGGTCTTGTCTCGGTGGTGGTAGCATCTTTAGTGGCGATTCAGCACAAGCGATTCGTGTTCGTAATGAACTAGAAGCCATTCGCCAAGAAGTGGGTGCAGATAGTATTGACCAAGTAATTTACGCTTGGGTTCGTCGATTACCGTCTAAACCGATTACTATTATTGGTTCAGGTAAGATTGAGCGAGTGAAAACGGCCGTTGATTCACTGAAAATCGAACTGACTCGTGAGCAATGGTATCGCGTTTGGGTTGCCTCTAAAGGTCACGGTGTGCCATAAGAAGTAATTCGAAAATGACGATAAGCCAGCCAACAAAGCCAACACCTATCATTTAAGGTGTTTAGATCGCACAGTGTAGCGAGTCTTACTA